>DATIVQ010000409.1:0-3839 GCA_035465735.1 Rudaea sp. | reverse complement strand
GGCTGCGTTCGACGATGCGCGCGGTGACCTGGACGACGACGGGATTCAACGGCATGACGGCATTCCTCGCGAACTCATGGGCACCAGTAGACTTGCGGTACGACCGGCGCCTGTTCCAGCACGGCGCGGATCGGCGCCTGCGCGAACGGTTCCTCGCCGCGCAGCGCGAATTCCAGCGTACGCCGCTTTTCCGCGCCGCGGATCAGCACGAACAGCGCGCGCGTGGTGACGAGCGCCGACAGGGTCAATGTGACGCGAGCCTCGGGCACGCTCGGCGAATGCATGGGCATGACGCGCTCATTTGCATCGGCACGCAGCGCGGCGGCGATGTTGTCTGCATCCGCGAACAGCGACGCGCAGTGGCCATCCACGCCCATGCCCAGTACGACCACGTCGAATTTCCGTGGCAATTCCCGCGTCGCTACCGACAAATCCATTTTTCCACTTTCCCTATCGACGAGAGTCAGGCATCTCGCCGGAACGCGATCGAGCAGCGCTTCGCGCAGCAGGCGCGCGTTCGAACGCACGTCGTCCGCTGCCACGAGGCGCTCGTCGGTGGGAGCCACGCTGACGCGCAACCAGTCCAACTTCTGTTGCGCCAGCACTGCGAGGAATCTGCGCGGCGTCTCGCCGCCGGGAACCGCGAGCCAGGCGCCGCCGCGCGCCGCGATTGCCTCGCGCAACCGCGCGCCGACCGCATCGGCCAGGCCTTGCGCCTGGGTATCCGCATCGGCGAAGACGTGCTCGACCGGCGCGATGCTCACGCTTGCGCGTCCTCGTGCCAGGTGCGGCCGTCGCGTTCGATCAGGGCCACCGCCGCGCTCGGGCCCCAGGTGCCGGCCGCGTAGGGTTTCGGCATATCGTCGTTCGCGGACCACGCCTCGAGGATCGGATCGATCCAGCGCCAGGCGGCTTCGACTTCGTCGCGGCGCATGAACAAGGTGGGATTGCCGCGCACCACGTCCATCAGCAGACGCTCGTAAGCGTCGGCGTGACGCACGCCGAACGCCTGCGCAAAGCTCATGTCCAGCGGCACGCGGCGTAGGCGCAGTCCGCCGGGGCCGGGATACTTGATCATCAGCCACAGTTTCACGCCCTCGTCCGGCTGCAGGCGCAAGACGAGTTCGTTCGGTGCGATCGCACCGGCGTTTGCGGCGAAGATCGAATGGGGGATGTGGCGGAACGCGATGACAATCTCGGACACGCGCTGCGCCAGACGCTTGCCAGTGCGCAGATAAAACGGCACACCCGCCCAGCGCCAGTTCGCGACCTCGGCCTTCAGCGCGACGAAGCTTTCCGTGCGCGCGTGGCCACCACCATTTTCCTCATCGTAGCCGGGCACCGGCTCGCCGCCGATTGCGCCGGCACGGTATTGCCCGCGCACGGTCAGACGCGCGACGTCGGCACCGAGCGGACGCAGCGCATTGAGGACTTTCAATTTTTCGTCGCGCACGGCGTCCGGCTCCAGCGAAACCGGCGGCTCCATCGCCACCATGCACAACAATTGCAGCAAATGGTTCTGCACCATGTCGCGCAGTGCGCCGGCGCCGGCATAGAACGCGGCGCGGCGCTCGACGCCGATGGTTTCGGCCACCGTGATCTGCACATGATCGATATGCTCGGCACGCCACAGCGGCTCGAACAGCGCATTGCCGAAACGCAGCGCGAGCAAGTTCTGCACGGTCTCCTTGCCCAGGTAATGGTCGATGCGGAAGGTTTGGTTCTCGGCGAACGTGCGCCCGATCGCGTCGTTGATCGCCGCGGCGCTCGCAAGATCGCGCCCGATGGGTTTTTCCACGACCACGCGAACCTTGCCGGCGTTGAGACCGAGCGCGCGCAGGCGCTCGCAGATCGGCACGAAGACGTCGGCGGCGGTGGCAAGGTAGAAAACACGCACGCGTTCGGCGCGCGAACCGATGCGGCTGGCAAAGGAATCCCAGCCCGCGTCCTGGTTGGCATCCAGAGCCTGATAGCCGAGCAGCGCCAGGAAACGATCGAGGGTCGCGTCATCGCCGCCCGCTGCGGCGGCCAGCGCAGGCCGCACGCGTTCGCGGTACTCGGTGTCGTTCATGGCGTTGCGCGACATGCCCACGATGCGGCTGGCCGGGCCAATCTGGCCGTCGGCGAATCGGTGATACAGGACCGGCAACAGCTTGCGCAAGGCAAGATCGCCGGTACCGCCGAAAATCGCCAGATCGAAGTCTTCCACCGGCGTACTCGCGCCCATGCATCACCTCGTCGGATCGTGCAGACCGTGAAAAATACCACTTAGATACCACCGAGCGCAAGCAAGCACTTTTCCCTCTGCGTTTTTACCACTTGGTATGTAAGTGGTATGCTTTTGGCATGACATCTGCCCTGGTTTCCCAATTCCGCCGCCTCGGCCGCCAAGACGGTGCGCGCGCGCTGAGCTACGTGCGCCTGCGCCAGGCCCTGCTCGCCACACTCGAGAGCGGCGGCCTGCAACCGGGTCAGGCGTTGCCGGGCGAGCGCGATCTGGCGCACCAGCTCGACCTGTCGCGCGTGACCGTGCGCAAGGCGATCGCAGGGCTGGTCGACGACGGTGTACTCATCCAGCGTCACGGCGCCGGCACGTTCGTCGCCGAGCGCATCGTGAAGTCCTTTTCGCGCCTGACCGGGTTCACCGACGATCTGCGCGCACGCGGCATGAAACCTCGCGTGCGCTTCCTCGATCGCCAGGTCGGCACGGCGACGCCGGCCGAGGCGCTCGCACTGCACCTTTCGCCGGGCGCGCGCGTCGTGCGCCTGCGCCGACTGCGTTTCGCCGGCGACACGCCGCTCGCGCTCGAGGACACCTCCGTACCGCAAGCGGTGCTGCACGATCCGGGACGGGTACGGCAATCGCTGTACGACACCCTCGAAAAACTCGGCTGCCGCCCGGTGCGAGCCTTGCAGCGATTGCGTGCCGTCGCCCTCGATGCCGCACAGGCAAGCCTGCTGGCTCTGCCGCCGGGCAGTCCCGCGCTCGGGATCGAGCGCCGCGCCTTCCTTGCCGATGGCCGCGTCGTCGAGTTCACCTCGTCGATCTATCGCGGTGACGCCTACGATTTCGTCGCCGAACTTCATGCCGAAGAATCCCGGCAGGAGCCGTTGCATCGGCGGCATCCATGAGGCGTGAATTGCGCGGGTCGCGCCGCCGGCAACAATCACCGCCTGATCAGTAAGCGATTTCAGCGGCAGCAAACCGATTCCGACGGAATTGGCGGGCAAGGCGATGCCGCGGCCCGACGGTGGAACTGGCGGTATGGCCGTAAAGCCCGCGCAACGAGGCTTGCCCGCTCGTACAATAGGCCGATGCGCGAAACCGGCCCGATCATCGGATTACCCAGATGCGGATGAACTGGCTCGAACACCGTATCCCACCCCCGCTCGTCGGCGCGCTGATCGGCGCCGCGATGTGGGCGACAGCACGGCTTGGCGGCCGCCTTGCGATCGCGGCGAACGTCCGCCTCGGCGCCGCCATCGTGCTGGCCGGCATTGGCGTCGCCCTTGCCGTGGCCGGAGCGCGCGCCTTTCGCCGCGCCACGACCACGCTCGATCCACGCAAGCCGGAAGCGGCCTCGACACTCGTCGTCGGCGGAATCTACCGCTTCACGCGCAATCCGATGTACCTGGGCGTGGCGACCGTGCTGCTCGCATGGACCGTGTACCTGGCCGCGCCGCTGGCGTTGGCCGGAGTCGTGCTGTTCGTGGCGTACATGACCTGCTTCCAGATCATTCCCGAGGAGCGGGCTTTGACGGCAAAGTTCGGCGCCGACTATGCTGAATACCGCAGCAAGGTGCGGCGCTGGCTGTGATCAGAGTCCACCCGCAGGGTA
>DATIVQ010000408.1:0-4564 GCA_035465735.1 Rudaea sp. | reverse complement strand
CGCGGGTCCTGGGAGGGTGTTTTTCAGCCTTGAAATTCTACCACAATCCGGTACCCGGCAACGCCCCGCAAGACATTGATTTTCAAGCCTTGGAAGGCACTCTTCGCGCTCAGTTTCCGGCGCTTTCGCCAGCGTCTGCGGGCGGCCGCCGTTGGTGCCGGTAAACCCAGTAATGCGAGGCGGTGTAATTGACCCCGAGACCGGCCACGGAACCGGCGGCGACGGCCAGGATCAGCCATTGCCGATCGACATTGAAAAAGTATACAAGCGCCGAATAGGCGGCGAAATTGCACGCGAATCCGCCACTCATGGCGAGTATGTAGCGCGCCCATTCCACGCCCAGGGAATGCTTGCGCGGGCCGCGAAAGGTGTAGCGCCGATTGAGAAGCCAGGTCGCCGTGGCGGCGAACAGGAACGAGATCAAGCGTCCGCTGTAGCGATCCCAGGCCAGGCCGAGTACCAGCAACTGCAACACGCCGGCATCGACAACGAAGCCGACCACGCCGACCATGCTGAAGATCGCCAGCCGGCGCAGGTGCGATTTCATGCGCCGAATACAGCGTGCATGCGCTCGCGATCCGGGCGTTCGATGACGCCGCGCTCGGTCACGATGGCATCGATCAATTCATGCGGCGTCACGTCGAAGACCGGATTCCAGGCCTGAGCGCCCTCGGCGACGATGCGCTGCCCACCAACGGCGAACAACTCGGCAGGATCGCGCAACTCGATCTCGATGGCGTCGCCCGTGGCGGTGGCCATGTCGACGGTGGACGCGGGCGCCACGACCATGAATTTCACGCCGTGGTGGCGCGCGGCAATGGCAAGCTGATAAGTGCCGATCTTGTTCGCAGTGTCGCCGTTTGCGGCGATTCGGTCGGCACCGGCGATGACCCACTGCACGGCTCCGGATTTCATCAAGTGTGCGGCGGCGGAATCGGCAATGAGCCTGGCCGGAATGCCGTCGCGCAGCAGTTCCCAGATCGTCAGCCGCGCCCCTTGCAGCCAGGGCCGCGTCTCGCCTGCGTACACTTGTGCAATTTTCCCGGTGGCGAAGCCAGCACGAATCACACCCAGCGCCGTGCCGAATCCGGCGGTGGCGAGCGAGCCCGTGTTGCAATGTGTAAGCACGCCGGAACCCGGCGTGATCAGTGCAGCACCGAGTTCGCCCATGCGCCGGTTCGCGGCGAGGTCTTCGGATTGAATCAACCGCGCCTCACATTCCAGTGCATGCGCATCGGCGCCTGCGGCAATGCGCGTGCGCATGCGATCCAGCGCCCACATCAGGTTCACCGCGGTCGGCCGCGCCGAGCGCAGCGTGGCGATGGCCGCATCCAGCACCGCACCTTGCCGAGCCGCCAATACGACGCCCCAGGCCGCGGCGATGCCGATGGCCGGAGCGCCGCGCACGGCCAGATTGCGGATCGCCACGGCGACATCCTCGGCACTGCGGCATTCGATTAAGGTTTCGGCGAACGGCAAACGACGCTGATCGAGCAGGCGCAACACGCCATCGTTCCAGTCGACGGCGCGGATGGTGTCGTGGTGTTCGAGCGAAGGCATGTGCGATCCCAAAGGTGCGCAGGATAACCGATGCTCATTCGAGCTGTTAGCATGCGCACATGAAATCCCTCGTTGTGCGCAGCCGCGAGATCGTGGCAATGCGTGGACCCAGGCGCGTCGCGGACCCGCATGCTGCCGCGTTTCTCGCGCTGTTGCGCCGAAAGTGCATGCGCGCCGCCACAATCGGCGGATGCTCGGCGGCGGCCGAATCCCTGCCCGGGCTCGGCAAGGCACTGGTTGTGGTCTTCGGCGAGCTGGTCGATGCGGAAATGCTGGCAACGACCCAGCGTGAACTCGTCGAGGAAACGTTCCGCCTTTACGGCCTGCATCTGCCGACTGCGCTGCAAAATACACTTGTGAACAAAATACAATATTTTGGAATGGGCGCGAGCCTGGCCGGCGATGCGCTTGGCCGCGGCTTGCTGCAGCGTCTGCTGCGCCGCGCCGGCGGCATGGTCGCGCAACGCGCGGTACCCGTGATTGCCGTCGTCTCGTCGGCTGTGGCGAACGCTTCGGTGACCTACGCAATCGGCAAGCGCGCGCAGGCAGCGGCACGCCTGCCGCAGTCGTCCATTGCCGACATGCCGGACGCGCTGCGCGCATTCACCGGCGTCGACGAGCGCCGCATCGCGGCGTGGTCATTGAGCGCCGTCAAAAGCGCGCTTGCCGGCATCGGCAAGACGGCCAAACGCGCAGCCTCGACGGTGCAGCCGGCGAAATCGCGACGCGCCTAGACGCCGTCGCCGCGTGTCTTGCCCAGCGCGGCGGTCTTGCGTCCGGCGTTCTCAGGCATAAGGAAGAACTCGCCGGCCTCATGGCCCGCGAACTGGATCGGCGCGTACTCGGGCGCTTGTTGCAATCCCGCGTTGGTGCTGCGCAGGGCCATGCCGGCGGCGATTTCGCGGAACATTTCCTGTCCGGTGAGCAACTGGTTGTTGTCGCGCAGCACGGTCAACAACGCCGTAGCGAACACCGAATGCCCGCCCTTGCTGGCCGCATCCGCCACCGGCTGCACGCCGCCCGAGGTCAGCGCGGTGCGCGAGCGCCCCGCGGTCATGGTCTTGACCCAGTCGCCCCAGACGTTGTCGGTCATGCCGCCTCCGAACGTGGCCAGCGCCGAGCGCGTCATCGTGCCCGAATAGCACGAGTCGGCAATCACCAGCACATGCCGGGCCTGCATGGTCGTGAGGATGTCGCTGATGGCACGATTGGAAATCCAGCTGTTGGGCTGGTTGAGCTGCGCATCCACCGGCAGCCAATAGCCTTGACGTTGCGCATCGATTTCGCCGTGACCGGCGTAGTACACGAGCAGGTTGTCCTTGTCGGTCAGCGCCTCGCGCAGGTCGTTGAGCGCGGACAGGATCTCGAAGCGGTTCGCGTTGGTGAGCAACTTGACGTCGTATCCGTAGCGCGATTGCAGCACGCTGGAAACGGCCTTGGCATCCTCGGCGGCGCTGCCGAGCGCCGGGAACGCGGCGTAGCTGTCATTGCCGATGATCAACGCGTAATACTTGCCCAGACGCACGCCAGGCGGCAGCGCCTGGCCACTCGGCGCGGAATCGCGCACGGCCTTGCCGCCGGGACCCGGCACGAGCATGAAGTCGAGCACTGCCTCGCCGCCGGTCTTGTCGGATGCGGCGACGCGCACCGCGGTGTCGTTGCCGCCGGTCAAAGCCACATGCGTCTTGAACACGCCGCCCGCGCCGACCGTCACGGTCTGACCATTGAGCGTGACAGAGGTCAGGCCCGCCGGCGCCTGCACGCGACCGACCACGTCAATGCCATTCTGCGCAGGCGGAACAGATGCGGCCGGCTTGTTCAGGCCACGCGTAACGGCGAGCGCCGGCTGCAGGATTTCGACGCGCAAATCGCCAGTAAGACTTGCCGTGGTGAATCCCGGCGGCAACGCCGCGTATTTGGCACCGTCGATCTGACTCTGCAAGCTCGCCATCTGCGTGCGTTGACTGGCAAGCTCCTGGCGTTTTTCGGACAACTGCGCTTCCATCAGCTTGAGCAGTTGCTTCGAGTTTTCGTTTTGCGCATGTTCGAGCGCGAGTTGCGCGCGCGCCTGGTCAAATTTCGCCTGCGTTTCCTGGCGCTGCTGGTCGTTCTGCGCCATCTGCTTGCGCACCTGCTGCATGCGCTCGCGGCTTTCGCGCAGCGCCGTATCCATCTGCGCCGCCGAGACGCGCAGCGCGGTCAGCGCCTGATCGTTGTCCGGCGAGGTTTGTCGCGCCAGCAATTCCTGTTCATGCGCCTTGAGCTTGGCGACCTGATCCTCGGCGTCGGCGAGCTGTCTGGCGCTGGCATCCTGCTGCGCCTTGAGCGCATCGCGTTGCGCGGCCAGGTCCTTTTCGCGCACCTGCGTTTCGTTTTGCAGTTTGACGAAATCCGGATTCTTGTCGATGCCCGCGCGCGCCTGCTCCGCGTCGAGCTTGCGCCGCACATTGTCGAGCTCGCTCTGCGACTTCTGATAGTTCTGCTGTTTGTGCTGCAATTCGGATTGCAGTTTACCGACCTGCGCGCGCAACTGCGCGGATTTCTGCTGCTCGGCCGTCAGTTGTTCGCGCAAGGCTGCCGATTCGCTTTTCGCTTCCTGCACCTGCGCGGTAACGGTTGACGCGAACACCAGCTTGTCGTTGTCGATGCCGGATGCTTCGCCATACAAGTTCAACGCCTTGGCGAGGTCCCTGGGCACGCCCAAACCCTGTTCGTACAGAAAACCCAGATTGATGCGCGCGCGCTTGTCGCCTTGCGCGGCAGCCTTCTCGAACCATTCGCGCGCCTTGGCGTAATCGGGCTCGGTGCCGAGGCCCTTCAGGTAAATCTCGCCGACATAATTCTGCGCCTCGGCATCGCCGGATTCGGCCTGGCCCATCCAGACCTTGAGCGCGGTCTGGTAATTGGCGCGGTCGTAGGAAACGTATTCGCCGCCGCGGATTTCACAGTCCGCCTGCGTCGTGCGGATCGGGCGACGCGCACTCATGAACGTTGCCGAACGGCC
>DATIVQ010000407.1:0-5974 GCA_035465735.1 Rudaea sp. | reverse complement strand
GTCAGCACCGGCGTGCCGGAATCGCGGAACATGATGTTGGCAGGCTTCAGGTCGCGGTGCACGACGCCGTGCTCGTGCGCGAATTCCAGCGCGCCGGCGATCTGCACGATCACCGCGATCGCATCGGCGAGGGCGATGCCGGCGCGCATGCGGTCGGTGAGTGCGCCGCCGCCCAGGTATTCCATCGCGATGTAGGCGATGTCCTCGTTGCTGACGATGTCGTAGACCGCCACGATATTGCGGTGCGGCAGCTTGGCCATCATGCGGCCTTCGAGCAGGAAGCGCTTTTCCGATTGCGCCGTGTCGGCGGCGGCCGCGTCCACGCCGCGACGCATGACCTTGATCGCCACGCTGCGGTCGAGCGAGCGTTGCAGTGCCAGGTACACGGTCGACATCCCACCCGCCCCGAGCGGCCGCAGGATCTCGTACCCGGGAATCTGGATGTAGCCGTTGCCCATCGTACGCCCCCAGAGCCCGATCATAGCATCGGACGGCGCGTGCGGAAGCGGGCTAGGCGCGCGGCAGTATCAGCGTGACCTGCAGGCCACCTCCGCCGCGGTTGGCCAGGGCGATGCGGCCACCGTGAGCCTCGACAATCTCGCGCGCCAGCGCCAGGCCAAGGCCCGTGCCACTGCGCTTGGTCGAGTAGAACGGCAGCAGGGCCTGCGCCAGCACGGCATCGCTCATGCCGGGTCCGCGATCGGCGACGACGATGCGCTGGTCGGCGCCGACGCTGACCTGCACCAGCACCGCCTCGGGCGCGCTGCCCGATTCGTGCGCATTCTTGAGCAGGTTGATCAGCACCTGCTCTATCTGCGCCGCATCGAACCAGCCGGACGTTTCCGGCAGGCTGCCGTCGAGCGCGAAATCGGCGTGATGGCGCAAGCCTTCCACGAATGGCGCCCACGCGACGTTCGCGCAACGCGGCGCCGGCAAGCGCGCGAAATCCGCGTAGCTGGCGATGAAGCCGTGCAGATGGCGCGCGCGCTCGCCGATGCCGGCGAAGACCTGCGGCAGGCGATCGCTGTCACCGCGCCGCGCCAGCTCCGCGCCGGAATGCGCGAGCGAGGAAATCGGCGCCAGCGAATTGTTCAGCTCGTGGCTGATCACGCGGATCACGCGCTTCCACGCCGCGACCTCCTGCCGCGACAGCTCGCGCGTCATGCGCTGCACCAGGTACAGCCGGTGCGGCCGGCCCTGCAGGCGGAAATCGCGGCGCGAGAGATGGAAAATTTCCTCGCCGCCGTCCAGCGGCACGCTGGTAAGGCTGTCCTGCCCGGCGGACAGCGCCTGGCGAATCTCCGGCGGGCAGCCCTCGAGCAATTCCGTGAACGCGAGACCGAGCGGACTCTTGCCGTCATTGAGCAGATGCCGTGCGGCCAGGTTCGCATACACCACGCGCTCATGCGCATCGACCAGCAACAGCGCCGTGGGCGTGTGCTGCATCACCGTGTCGAGCAGCAGTTCGCGCTGCACCAGGTTCTGGCGCTGGTCGCGCAACGCCTGGCCGAGCGCATTGTGCGCCGCAATCAGCGCACCGAGTTCGTCGCCGCGACGCGAGGCCAGCGACAGGCTGTAGTCGCCGTCGCGATAGCTGGCCACGCTGCCGGACAAGGCGCGCAGCAGGCGCCGGATCGGGCGGATCGCTGCGCGCGCGAGCGATACCAGCGGCACAGACAGAACTGCCACGGTCACCAGAGCCGCCAGGGTGGCATCGCCCCAGCGTGCGCCAAGCGCGCCGCCGAGAACCGCAGCCACGACCGCAGTCGCGAACAACAGACCGACGAGCTTGCCTTCGAGCGTGAACGCGCGCATGCGCGTCAATTCTGCACCGGAATGCCGTAGCGTTGCATGCGCCGGTAAAATGCCTGGCGCGAGAGACCGAGGGCGCGCGCGGCGCGGCTGATCACGCCGGAGTGCCGTTTCAACGCGTCCTCGACCGCCTCGCGCGAAGGCTCGTCGAGATTGCGCGATGCAGCGCCGGCGTGCGCCGGCAAGCCCAGGTGCTCGACGCTGATCTCGCCGTCGCCGCACAACAATTTCGCGCGGTCGATGGTGTTCTTGAGTTCGCGCACGTTGCCCGGCCACGGATAATCGGCCAGCGCCTCGCGCGCGCCATCCGACAGCACCGCGCCTTCCAGAAAGTATTCGGCGAGCGGCAGGATGTCGTCGGGCCGTTCGGCCAGCGGCGACAGCGCGATCTGGATAGTGTTGAGGCGGTAATAAAGATCTTCGCGGAACTTGCCGTCGCGGATCAGCGCCGGCAGATCGGCATTCGTCGCGCTGATCACGCGCACTTTCACCTTGCGCGTGCGCGTGGAACCCAGGCGCTCGAATTCGCCGGTCTCGAGCACGCGCAGCAATTTCATCTGTCCCGCCGCCGGCAGGTTGCCGATCTCGTCGAGGAACAGGGTGCCGCCGTCGGCCGCCTCGAAACGGCCATCGCGTGCGCGCATGGCGCCGGTGAACGCGCCCGCATCGGCGCCGAACAATTCCGCCTCGATCAATTCGCCGGGCAATGCCCCGCAATTGACGGCGACGAGCGGTTTGGTTCGCACCGCGGAATTCGCATGCACGATCTGCGCGATGCGTTCCTTGCCGGCGCCGTTCGGCCCGGTAATGAGAACGGGCACGTCGGCGCGCGCCACGCGGCAGGCCAGTTCCAGCGTACGCAGCGTTTCGTCGGAAGCGAAGACAATGCCGCACAGGTCGAAATCGTGCTCCAGCGCTTCGCGGCGCTTGCGACGCGAGACGCGCGCGGTTTCCGCGGCGCGCGCGTTCTCGGAAAGTTCGAGCAGATTCTCGACCGTGGCGAGCAACTTGGCGTCGTCCCAGGGCTTGGCGAGGTAATCGGCCGCACCAGCCTTGACCAGCTCGACCGCCGATTCCAGATGCGTCCACGCCGTGAGCAGGATGACCGGCAAATCCGGATGGCGCGCGCGGATCGCGCGAAACAGCGCGGCGCCTTCCTCGCCCGAGGTCGTGTCGACGCTGAAGTTCATGTCGGCGATGACGACGTCGACACGCTCGCGCGCGAGCGTCGCCAAGCCTTCGTCCGGCGTCAGTGCAGTGAGCGGGCGGATGTCGTTGAGCGACAAAAGCAGCGACAGGGCCTGCCCGATCGCGGGATTGTCGTCGATGATCAGAACGGTGCGCATGGCGCATTTTCGCATGCCGGCATGAATGCCGGCACGCGCCAAAGGGTTGCAAGGCGCGCGTTCACACCGACCGCGTCGCCACCACCGGCGGCACATTGGCGGCGCGCAGTGCGGGCGACAGTACGGCCAATTGGCCCAAAGTCCACAGGGAGAACACGCCGACCGGCAGGTACCACAACGGCAGGCGCGGGATCTCGAAGAATTTCATCAGCAACAGGTTTATGCCGATCGCGAGCGCGATGCCCAGCATCGCGCCGAACGTGACGATCAGGAAATTCTCGGTATGGAAGTAGCGCAGGATATCGGCGCGCGTCGCGCCCAGCGCGCGGCGCACGCCGATCTGCTTGGTGCGCTGCGCGACCCAGAAACTGGCGAGTCCGACGATGCCCAGCGCGGTCACGCCAAGCAGCGCAAGGATCACGCCGACGAGCAACCCGGCCATGGCGCGATCGTTGCGGAATACGTTGTCGCGCAGGTCGCCCAGCGTGCGACTGGCATCGTGATCGATCACCACGTCTGGCAAGGCCTTGGCGATCGCCACGTTGGCGTCGCGCATCACGCGCGGCAGGTCCTGCGGCGCGGCGCGCAACAGGTAGCTGCCAGTCAGGTACGGCCCCGGCAATGCCGGCACGAACACGCACCAGTCACGTTGCGCCGCCGGCCAGCCGGGTGGGTCCGGACGCACCAGCGTGCGCATCACGCCGACCACGCGGTAATGGAATTTCTCCATCCACAATTCCTTGCCCAGCGGATTCGCGCCGGGCCACAGGTGCTCGGCCAGCGCCTGCGTAATCTGGATCGGCGCATCGCCCGGCATCAATCCCGTAAAAGCGCGGAAATCGTCTGCCTGCGGAGCGCGGCCCGACACGAGTTCCACACCCAGCGCCCCGAAACTGCCCGGCCCGCCGACGTAAAACTCGATGACGCCGCCGAAGCGTTGTCCGGCCGCATCGGTGGTGATGCCGGCGGTTCCGCGGCGCGCGCCGAACGGGATGGAATTGAGCAGCGCGACGCTTTGCACGCCGGGAGTCGCGCGCAACGCGGTCAGCGCGCGTGCGTCCACGTCCGCCGCCTTGGCGGCGTCGTAGCCGGTCAATTGCACAGTCGCCAGCGCGCTTTCGTCAACGCCGCTGTCGATACCCATCATCGACATGCGATCGGCGATCATGAAACAGGCGTTGCACAGCACGGCGCAGGCGAGCGCGATTTCCAGCGCGATCAGCACGGCGGCGAGCTTGTGCTTGCGCAGCGCGGCGAGGATGGGCCGGATTTGCATGTCGGAAATCCTCACAGTGTTTTCAACTGCAGCGCCGGCGCGATGCGGCTGGCGCGCAATGCCGGCAACCCGCCGGCGAGCAGACTTACCGCGATCGCTGCCGCGAACGTGGTCGCGAACATACCGAGGTCCAGATGCGCCAAGTCCGCATAGGCGACTGGCTGCCGGCGCACCAGCCACAAACCGCCGAGCGTCAGCAGCCAGCCGCCGATTCCGCCGAGCAGGCCGATCATTCCGGCTTCGACAAGGCATTGCGCGAAGATGGCGCGGCGCGAGGCGCCCAGCGCACGGCGCACTCCGATCTCGCCGCCGCGGCGCAGGAACTTCGCCAACAGCAGGCCGACCGTGTTGCACAGGCAGATGGCCAGAAATGCGAACGCCAGCCCGGTTTGCAACTTCACGTCCGCCGGCACCACGCCGTTGAAATCCAGCCACTGCGTGAGCGAGGGCAGGCGCGTTTGCATGCTGGCGAAACGGCCGAGCTTTTTTTGCTCCTGCGCGTAATGATCGATGAATTCGCGATAGGCGCCGGCCTTGGCCGCATCGTCCAGTTGCACCCACAGCGCCACCCAGACGCAGCCCGCGTTTTCGAGATAGCCGGGCTTTTCCGGCGGATGCCAGCAGGTGAATTGCCAGAAATTGCCGGCGTTGATTTCCAAACCTGCTGAAACCGGCGTGAGCACGTCTTCTGTTTTGCCGTAAAAATCCGCCGTATCGCCGTTGGCAAAGCGGCCGCCGCGCACGTCGTAGAACAGCGGCGAAGGCCTCCACGGCGCCAGCACGCCGACAATGCGCACGTCGGCGTCCTTCAGCCGCAGCGTGCGGCCAACACTGTTCTCGCCGCGAAACAGCTTGTCGTTCAGATCCGCTGAAATCACCGCCACGCGCGCGCGGTTTGTGTCGTCTTGCGCGCTCCAGCCACGGCCGTAGCGCAGCGGCACGTCGAACATCGGGAAGAAATCCGCCGTGGTGGACAGCATATTCGCCATCAGCGGCGGAAGACTCGCGTCCGGCGCGCGTACCTTGATCTGGCTGTTGACGATCAGGGCCTGGCGATCGGCGCGATGCGCGCTCCACAAATCCATTGCCGAGCGGTAATCGAGCATGTCGAGCGGGCCGTGCCGGGCGAATCCCGCGGGACTGGCGTCCACCTGCGGGTAGAAGATGTGCGCGCTGCGCCCCGGCAACGGATCGCCAGACAGCAGGTGCATCACGGTCAGCGTGGTCATGCTCGCGCCAATGCCGACCGCGATTGCCAGCACCATGAGCGCGGTCAGCACGCGGTTGCGCTTGAGACTGCGCAGCGCGAGATCGAGGTAGTAGCCGAACATCAAACGCTCCTTGTCGCCTCCACCGGCGACACGCGCGATGCACGCAAGGCCGGTGCGAACACCGCGCCCTGCCCCAGCAACAGCAGCACGACGATGCCGGCCAGCACGTAAAGCGGCGGCATGCGGTCCATCGCCAGCTGCCGCATCATCCAGAGATTCAGGCCGACCGCGAGGATCGCACCCATCGCCACGCCGGCGCCCGCTATCAG
>DATIVQ010000406.1:0-1657 GCA_035465735.1 Rudaea sp. | reverse complement strand
ATACGCGCGCGTGCTGCGCGCGCGCCGCGAGTTTGTGGCCGCGCACGGACGCACGCCGGGCATCGAGGAACTGGCTCAGGCTGCCGGCAAGACCGTTGCCGAAGTCAGCGAACTGCTCGCCGCGACCGAACGCATCAGCTCGCTGGACGCACCGTTGTCGGAAAGTGACGATCGCGCGCTGAGCGAACAGATCGCGGTGAGCGACGCGGAAACGGCAAGCGTCGACATTGCGCCGACCGGCGGCATCGGCGCATGGATAGCGCAGTTGCCCGAGCGCGAACGTCTGGTGCTGGAACGGCGCTTCGGCCTCAACGATCACGGTGTGCAGACGCTGGCCGAAGTCGCCGAACATTTGGGACTCACGCGTGAGCGCGTCCGCCAGATCCAGGCGCAGGCGCTAAAGAAATTGCGGGATTTGATGGAGCGTGACGAGTCCGATTAGTCCGGTAGCAAAAACACCGCTACGACGTTGCGGCCTTCGCCAGCCAGCACGTTGAACGTGCGAGCGGCGGCCGCGCTGTCCATCGTCTCCAATCCGATTCCACGCTTGAGGAATTGCGCGAGTATGGCTTGCGGAGGAAACACGGCGCGCGCGCCGGTGCCGAGCAGCACGACCTCCGGTTGCAGGGCGAGGATGGAATCCACCGCCGCGTCGTCGAGCTGGTCCGGTCGCTGCGCCGGAAAATCCTCGACGATGCGCGTGGCGCTCACCACGATGCTGCGCCGCAGGGTGCGATCGATCACCGTGACGGATTGCGCATCCGCATGGCGCAGGAAGAATTGCTGCTCGTAGCGGTGTTCGGTGAGCTGCATGGGTTATCTGGGCAGCGCCAGCTTCGGCTTTTCCTCATTGCGCCGGTAGAAGCAGGCGACGCGGCCGATGCTCTGCACGAGTTCGGCTTTCGCACCGTCGCCGAGTTCGGCGATGTGCAACTTGCGCTGGTCGCGGTCGTCGCCGAGTTTGACCTTGACCAGTTCATGCTGTTCGAGCGCTGCGGAAAATTCCTTGAGCACGGCCGGCGTCACGCCCTTGTTGCCGGTCAGGATCACCGGTTTGAGGCTGTGCGCGAGGCCGCGCAGATAACGTTTTTGGCTGGGAGACAGGGGCATCACATCGTCCTGCGACAGGTATTACAGGTTATCATGCCGCTATGCAGCATGTTCCGGTTTGAGCGATGGCCCGCAGCAAATCCAGTGCCCGCTGGCTCAAGGAGCATTTCTCCGATCCCTTCGTGAAGCGCGCCCAGGCCGAAGGCTGGCGTTCGCGCGCGGTGTTCAAGCTCGAGGAATTGATCGAGCGCGACCGCTTGCTGAAGCCCGGCATGGTCGTGGTCGATCTGGGCGCGGCGCCGGGCGGCTGGTCGCAGATGGTGCGCGAGCGCCTGGGCGATGCGGGCCGCATCGTGGCGCTGGACATCCTGCCCATGCAGGGCATCGCCGGGGTGGAGTTCATCGAGGGCGATTTCCGCGAGGACGAGGTTCTGCAACGGCTGGAAGCGGCCCTGGACCGCGCGCCGGTCGACCTTGTGCTCTCGGATATCGCGCCCAATATGAGTGGTGTGGACGTGGCCGATCAGGCACGTGCCATGCATCTGGCTGAATTGGCACAGGAATTCGCCGCCGTCCACCTGAAACCCGGCGGCGCGTTCGTGGTCAA
>DATIVQ010000405.1:0-2073 GCA_035465735.1 Rudaea sp. | reverse complement strand
GTCACCTGCGCGTCCGCGGCGATCTGGAAAATGCGGGCGTGGAAAGTTTTCAAGCGGTCGCCCGGCCCGGTGCCACCCTCCGGAAACACACCCACGGAAGTGCCGTCACGCAGGCGTTCGACGGCCTGTTCCATCACCGCGTTCAGGGAATTCCCGCTGCCGCGCCGATGAAAGATCGTGCCGGCGCGGCTCGCCAGCCAGCCGATCAACGGCCAGCGCGCGATCTCCGCTTTGGCCACGAAACTCATCACGCGCTGGCTGTGCATCAGCTCGATGTCCAGCCACGAGACGTGGTTGGCGACGAATAGCACGGCGCCGGATTGCGGCTCGCCCAGACGCACGATGCGGAACCCGCAGCGCCGCACGATGCCACCCGACCACCAACGTTGCAGCCAGTAATCCAGACGCTCGCCGCGCACGCGCGCATGGCGTCCGATCGGACTGAACGCGACCAGTGTCAATGGCACGGCGACAACGACGTGGACGAAAATCCAGGGCGTGCGCCACAGGTAGCGCAGCGGCCGCCGCCAGTCGCGGCGCGTCCCACCCAGGGTCTCAACCGAGGAATTCATTGCTGCGATGGTAGCGATCCGCATGTTTCGCCGCAATGCAGCATGCTGAATCGGCCGCCGTTTATCCGCCCATGTGGCTGCGTCGGTTTCGCGTTGTAACGGCAATTTTCTGGGGCGCGTGCGAAGCCGACCAGCAATGCGTCAGTCTGAATCGGTGGGCAGCAACGAAGCTGGCAAGCCGCTGATCGCTACACCGCCGCGCGAGGGACCACCGCCAAGGTCAGCCGCGAGATGCAGACCAGGCGCTCGCTTTCGTCCTCGACGCGGATTTCCCAGACCTGCGTGCTGCGGCCGACGTGCAGGGCGCGCGCGGTGCCGGTGACGATGCCGGATTTGACGCCGCGCAGATGATTGGCGTTGATTTCGATGCCGACCACAATTTCCCGCGCCGGATCGATCGTCATCATGCCGGCGGCGCTGCCGAGCGTTTCGGCGAGCGCCACGGAAGCGCCGCCATGGAGCAATCCATACGGCTGGTGCGTGCGTGCATCGACGGGCATGGTCGCGCGCAAGAAATCCTCACCAACCTCGGTGAAGACAATGCCGATCGTTTGCATCATCGTGTCGCGGTTGAGCGCATTGAAGTGGTCCAGCGTGACGGTTTGTTTCCAGATCGGCATGGCGCATCTCCAAACGTGTCTCGCGCGAGCATAGCAACTTAGGCGACAATCGCCGGGTGAATTTCACCGTCACCCTGCAAGCCAGCGGCAAGACATTCGCCGTCGGCGCGGACGAGAGCGTACTCGACGCCGCGCGCCGCGCGGGTCTGGCACTGCCGTATTCCTGCCTTTCCGGTGTCTGCGGCAGTTGCAAGGCAACGCTCGTTTCCGGCGATTGCCACTATCCGCGCAATCCGCCGAGCGCCTTGAACGCAACAGAGGTAGCGCACCATCAGGTGCTGTTGTGCCAGGCCGTGCCACGTTCGGATCTTACCGTCATCGCGCGCGAGGTGGCCTCCGTTGCGGCCATGCCCAAGCGCGTGCTCGCGCTGAAACTGATCGACAAGACCTTGCTCGCGCCCGACGTCATGCGCTTGCGCCTGGCGCCGCCGCCGGCCGATTCGCTGAACCGCCTGCCGGGCCAATATCTGGACGTGCTCCTGCCGGGCGGCAAGCGCCGCGCTTTTTCCATCGCCAATGCACCGCACACCGGCCGCGAGATCGAACTGCACGTGCGTCACGTCGCAGGCGGTGATTTCACACGGCATGTTTTCACCGACCTGCAACCCGGCGCGACGCTGCACGTGGAAGGTCCGCTCGGCACCTTCGTGCCGCGCGAGGATTCCGAACGCCCGCTGCTGTTCGTCGCCGGCGGCACCGGATTCGCACCCGTGAAGGCGCTGATCGAACACTTTCTGCATCTGGGCACGCGCCGCTCGATGACACTGTACTGGGGCGCGCGCACAACGCAGGAGCTGTACTTGCGGAATCTGCCGGAAATCTGGACCACGGTGGCGCCAAGCCTGCGATTCGTTCCGGTGCTTTCGGAAGACCAGCACGAC
>DATIVQ010000404.1:0-5023 GCA_035465735.1 Rudaea sp. | reverse complement strand
GCGAATGCCTGCATGCCGCGCTGTTGCTGTTGGGTAAGCGCCTTCTTGTCGCCCTTGACGAAGCGATCGTAAGGGCTGTTCGGCGTAATCAGCGTACGCTCATATGCAGCGATTGCCATCGCAACGGAGTTTTCGTCGATGGCGGCATTGTGGCCGAACGCGCGCTCGAAGCTGGTCCGATAACCGGCGATTCGTTTGATGCGATCGATCGCGAATTCGAGCTTCGGCATGCCCATTTCGACCGGGTTCACGATCGGACCCTTGGCCTGCTCTTCCAGACTGGACGCACGACCGTCCCAGAATTGCACGGACTGGAACGCTGCATTCCACACGGTCGGCGCGTTGCGCCCGCCGAGCTGGCCATGCACGCCGATCGAGGTGGGGCGGTGGTCATCGCCACCTTCCATCACGTTGTGGCAGGAGAAGCACGACACGGTCCCCGTCGAGGAAAGCCGGGGATCGAAAAGAGCATCCTGCCCAATTCGACCTTTGCGGGCGTACTGGGGTTTGCCGCCGGTTCGGCAGCCTTGGCAGGCAAGGCTTGCCAATCGGTCAACACCGGAGCTGCATTTGCGAAATTGACGAATACGGACAATACCAGCGCAGATTTCATCATGACGGCGATCTCAAACCAAGCCGATTCATCTTAGAAATTCCAGCGCGCAAACAATTGATCTTTGTCAAAAGCAGTCGCCTGAAATTGCCTCTCTTCGTTCAAAGCCATGATTGGATCGGTGTCTAAGCTCATTGAAAATCGCTAAGCTCACCGACACGGGCAATGCAAGCCTCGCTGCCCACCGCTCGCGGACAACGAAACCAGACACGCTATCAAATTCGGCCCCCACCACATGGACATCTTCAAGCGCTTTCACATCGAAGCCGCACACCGCTTGCCCAATGTGCCGGCGGGGCACAAGTGCGCGCGCCTGCACGGACATTCCTTCGGAATCGAAATCCATGTGGCCGGACCGATCGACGCCGATACCGGGTGGGTCATGGATTTTGCCGACATCAAGTCGGCATTTGCGCCGATCTTCGGCGAAATCGACCACAACTACCTCAACGATATCCCCGGGCTGGATAATCCGACCAGCGAACGCCTGGCCGAATGGATCTGGAACCGCCTCAAGCCGGCGCTGCCCCTGCTGAGCAAGGTCGTGGTCCATGAAACCTGTACTTCGGGTTGCGCCTATTCCGGATAAGCATCGGATTGTGCGATTGCGCAATTCAGTCGATGGAATGGCGCAAATTCCTTTCGAATTCAAGAATTTTATACACTTACAATCAATAGGTTACTACAATACGCCGAGATTCTTGCTGGAATATGTTGCAACGCACCAAATTTCGTGTATAGTGGCATGACACTCCCACCACCCCGCGAGGGCACCACCATGTACGAGCAGATGAACACTCAAGTCCTGGCCCTGAGCAAGAGCTTCGCCGACACCGCGTTCAAGGCGCACAGCCTGGCGGTGGAAGGTCTGGAGCGTATCGCCGACCTGCAGCTCAAGACGCTGGAAAACCGCGTCTCGGCCACGGTCGAGTTCTGGACCGAAGCCGCCGAAGTGCGTGATTTCGACGCCCTCAAGGCGTTCTGGCCGAAAGGCGTGAACCTGGTGAAGGAATCCACCGAGAAGTTCTACGCGAACGGCCAGGAAGTCTTCGGCGTCACGCTCAAGACCAGCGAAGCGCTCGGCCAGCTGGCCAAGGGCAGCTTCGAGGCCGCGAACGACAACTTCACCAAGCAGGTCAATGCGGTGAAGAAGGCCGCCACGGCCGCTGCCAAGTAACACCGCGCGGGCACGACGCCCGCACGTCAGGGACACGCCGCGCGAGCCTCCCCTCCCCCTGGAATTCCGCGGCGTTCGAGCCGGGCGACCCTGTCGTCCGGCTTTTTTTTATGCGCCGATCAGGAACAACCCCACGGTGCACGCGAATGCCGCGGCCCAGACCAGACTGCGCAGCGTCGCCTGGTCGGCGAGATAGCACGCCCCGTACACGACGCGCAACGCGACGAAGGCGATCGCCAGCGCGTCGATGCGACCCTGCGCAGCGCCAAGCTGCTGCGCGATCAGCACGCCCGCGGCGAACGGCGGGAATGCCTCGAACGAATTCAGGTGCGCCCAGTGCGCACGAGCCGCCATGCCGGTCAGCTTGGACTGGAACACGCGCGGCGCGCGATTGCTGAAGTCGCGCCGGCCGATGGTCTTGGCGATCCCGGTGAAAGCGAACGGCAGCAGCGCTGCCGCGAGTACGCACCAGTAGGAAACGTGCATGGCATATCCCGTTCGTCAGGGGCCGTCATCATCCCGCATGACGGTGCTTTGTGCCAAACTCGCGGCGCAGCCATGCCCAGCCTCATCATCACTTCGGGAGTCCTTGCCGGACAAGTGTTCGGATTTTCCGATACCGCGGTGATCGGGCGCGGCCAGTTTTCCGAAGTGCGCCTGAACGATCCGACCGTTTCGCGCCGGCATGCATCGATTCGGCGCAACGGCGTGAATTGGGAACTGAGCGATCACGACAGCGCCAATGGCACCCTGCTGCGCGGAGCGCGCATCGCCGGAGCGACGCCGGTCAAGGATGGCGACGAATTGCAGTTCGGCGAGGTCAAGGCCGTGTTCCGCGCCACGCCGAGCGATCAACCGTCGTTGCCGCCGCCGAGCCTGCCGAGCACCAACTCGACGCGGGCGCGCGCGGCCGCCGCCGCACCCGATCCGGCGCCGGGCACGCCCGGATTGCGCGACCTCCTCGCGCGCCTGAAACTGTTTTGCGACATCGGCGCACTGTCGCGACGTCCGCAGGATCTGCGCACGACGCTGGACGAGGCTTTGCGCGCGTTGCTCGCGACGTTTCCGCAAACCAGCCGCGCGGCGGTCTATTCCCGTCACGGCGGAGCGGAAACGCTGACTTGTCTGGCGCAGCACGCCACCACGACTTCCGGCGGCAGCGAATTCACCCTGGCCGAAGCGTTCCTGCGCGAAGCCCTGCGCCAGGAAAACGGCATCGAAATCACCGACGATACCGGCCGTGAAGCACTCGCCGCGCGCCTGCGCACCGAAATCATGCCCGCCGCCCTTCTCGGCATGCCATTGCGCCTTGGCGGCGAGACGCTCGGCGCGCTGTACCTGGAAAGCACGTTCGCGCAGAACGCCTGGCGCCCGGCCGATCGCGAACTTTTCGCCGGCATTGCCGGCCAGTTGGCCTGGCTGGTCGCCAGCCAGCAGGCGCATTCACCCGAACGCTTGATCGAGGCGCACGATCTGGCGCTCGCCCGGCGCATCCAGCAGCGCTTCCTGCCGCAGTCCGCGCCGATCCTGCCGGGCTACCGTTTCGCCGACAGCTATGCCGCGGCGCGTGTGATCGGCGGCGACTATTTCGATTATTTCCAATTTCGCGATGGCCGCCACGGCCTGGTCATCGCCGACGTTTCCGGCAAGGCCGTGTCCGGTGCGCTGTACATGGCGCGCCTATCGGTGCAGGTGCGCGTGTTCGCGCGCAACCTCGGCGGTCCGGACGAACTGCTCGCGGGACTCAATCGCAAGCTCGCGCAGGAACTCGAACCGGGCATGTTCGTGACCATGCTGGCGGCGGCAATCGAGCCGGAGTCGGGTCGAATGGAATTTGCCAACGCCGGACACCCCGCGCCGCTGCTGCGCACGCCCGACCGGCGCGTGAGCGAACTCGGCGAGCACGGCGCGTTGCCGCTCGGCGCGATGTCGGACACCAGTTTTCCGTTACACGCGGCGACGATCGTGCCGGGTTCCTGCCTGCTTTTCTATACCGACGGTCTGGACGAGGCGCACGATGCCGCGCAGCAACTGTTCGGCAAGGAGCGCTTGGTCCGGACGCTCGCCGACAGCGGCGGCAGCGCGCAAGGCACCGTCGATGCACTGCTCGCCGAAGTCGCGCGCTTCACCAATGGGCAGGCGCAAAGCGACGACTTGACGCTCATTACCGTCGCACGCGAACGCCTTACCTAGATTTCCCGATCCAGCCCTTGAGCTTGTCCAGGAAGCCGCCCGGTTTGACAGCCGGTGGCTGCGCCGGTGCAGCGCGTACCGGCGTCATGCCCACGGCGCTGACATAAGCGGCCGCGGATGGCTTGAGCCCGAGAACCGACGCCGCGGTGCGCGCCAGCGCTTCGGCCTGCGCATGTGGCGGTGAAGCCAGCGCGCCGGCACCGAGCAGACGTGCCGCGTGCTGCGCGATTTCGACCTCGGGCCTGAGTCTCGGCGCCTGCCCGAGCGCGGCGTCGCGAGTCGGGAAAATCGCGAACAGCTTGCTGAAGCCGGTCATGTCGAACACCTGGCGCACGGAGGCGTTCAAGCCGCACAGTTTCAGTTCGCCCTTGCCACCGTCGAGTTTCTTCGCCAGCGCGAGCAGCACGCGCAGGCCCGCGCTGCTGACGTAGCCGATGCCGGCAAGGTCGACCAGATAGCGGCGCTCGCCCGCGGCTAGCAGATCCTGCAGGGCCAGTTCGACGTCGGCGGCGGTTTCGGTGTCCAGGCGGCCGGACAGCGCGAGGATGCGCACGCCGTCCTGCAGTTCCTGGGCGATTTGGATGGCCATGCAATGACTCCGCGTAAACTACCGTCCTTGGTGCTCACCTCCAGTCGGCATCCTGCCTCCTCCTCACTCGTCGCACGACACGCGTTTCATCGCGTGTCGCATGCACTCCTCGTTAGACCTGCTGCGGGCATTCGCAACCGCGCGGATGCTCACCCTTCCCTGAATACAAACCGCGCCGCCCCGATCTGGATCACATCCTCGTTGGCCAACGGACGTTCGCGAATCTTTTCCGCGTTCACGCGCGTGCCGTGCTTGCTGCCCAGGTCGACGACGGTAAATCCACCCATGCTGACCACGATCTTGGCATGCCTCGGATCCACGCCCGGACCGCCGATGCGCACGTCGTTCGCCGCATCGGCGCCGATGTCGACGGGCTTGAGCGTGAGCGTGTAGGTCTGCTTGCCGGCTTCGGGATTTTGCGGCACCAGGCGCGCGGCGCGGAAAATCTGCG
>DATIVQ010000403.1:0-7997 GCA_035465735.1 Rudaea sp. | reverse complement strand
ATACGCGTCCCGCCGCTTCCCCCGACCGATGAGCAACGACGCCGCCCGCCGCAGCGCGCTGATCGCGCTGGCCATCCTGAGCCTGGTCTGGGGCTTCAACTGGATCGTGATGAAGGCGGTGCTCGCCTTCGTCGGTCCGCTCACGTTTTCGGCGATGCGCTACGTGTTCGGCACGTCCGTGCTGTTCGCCGTGCTCGCTCTGCGCGGCGAGGATCTCGCGCCGACGCCGTGGCGCGACACGCTGCTGATCGGCCTGGCGCAGACGACCGGATTCCAGGCCACGGTGCAGCTCGCCCTGATCGCCGGCGGCGCCGGCAAGACCGCGTTGCTCGCCTACACCATGCCGTTCTGGGTGATCCCGCTGGCCTGGGCCATGCTCGGCGACCGGCCCAGCGCACGGCAATGGCTGTACATCGCGGTCGCCGCGGCGGGACTCGTTCTGGTGCTCGAGCCGTGGAACGTGCGCGTTGGTGTCGCGAGCGCGTTGCTCGCGCTCGGCGGCGGCGCCTGCTGGGCGTTGGGCACCGTGCTCGCCAAACGCCTGTTCCTCGCCGCGCCGATCTCGCCCCTGCGCCTGACCGCGTGGCAAATGCTGTACGGCACCGTGTTCCTCGTTGTGCTCGCACTGAGCCTGCATGAACGCGCAACCGTCTGGTCGCCGCAACTGATCGGCGCACTCGTCTACAACGGCGTGCTCTCCTCGGGCCTGGCCTGGGCGCTATGGCTGTTCGTCGTGCAGCGCCTGCCTGCAAACGTGGCCGGCCTGGCCAGCCTGATCACGCCCTTGCTCGGCGTCGGTTTCGCCTGGGCGATCCTCGGCGAACGCCCGGATGCCAGCGAATCGCTCGGCATCCTCGTCATCGGTGCGGCGCTCTACGGCGTGCTGCGGCCGCGGGTCACGCCATCCACGGCAGGTGATCCAGATCCACGTTCCCACCGCTGAGGATCGCCCCGACGCGCCGGCCCGCGAACCGTTCGCGATGACGCAGGATCGCGGCCAGCACCACTGCCGAAGAGGGTTCGATCACGATTTTCATGCGCTCGAACACGAGGCGCATCGCGGCGGCGGTTTGCGCGTCGCTGACCGGTAAAACCTCGACGCCATGCTCACGCAGCAAGGCGAAATTGATTTCCCCGAGCGTCGCGCGCAGGCCATCGCAGATCGTGTCCGGCACGACGTCGGTGACACGCACGCCGCGGCGCATCGACTCAAACGCATCCGCCGCGCCTTCGGGTTCGGCGGCAAGAATCCGGATTGGCGGAAAAACTCCTTTCGCCGCGATCGCACTGCCGCCGATCAGTCCACCCCCGCCGATCGGCGCAATCAGCGCATCGAGCTCGCCGGCTTCGCGCAGCAGTTCCAGCGCAGCCGTGCCTTGCCCGGCGATCACATTTTCGTTCGTGAACGGATGCACCAGCGTAGCGCCGCTGTCTTGCGCGATGCGTGCGGCGGTCTCCTCGCGGGCGGCGAGCGTCGGTGCGCACACGTGCAGCGTCGCGCCGTACGCCCGGATCGCATTGACTTTCGCCGCGACGGCGCCATCGGGCACCACGACGTGCGCGGCAATGCCGCGCGTCTTCGCCGCCAACGCCAGCGCCGCGCCGTGATTGCCGGATGAATGCGTGACCACGCCATGTGCTGCCTCCGCGGCGGACAAGGCCCACACCGCATTGCAGGCGCCGCGGAACTTGAACGCGCCGGCGCGCTGGAAATTCTCGCACTTGAGCGCGATACGGCAACCGGCAAGTTCGTCCAGCGAACGCGAGCGCAACACCGGCGTGACGAAGGCATGGGGTGCGATGCGCCGTGCCGCCGCTTGAACATCGGCAATGGCGAGGCTCACGTCTGGTTGGCCGCCGGCGGCGATTGCACGCGCAAATGTCGCGTCGCGTAAGCCGTCACCCACAGTGCAGCGAAGACAAGCGCGGCGGCGAGGACGAATGCGACGCCCGGCAAATGCCTGATCGGCGCGTGATCGGAGATGAACCAGGCGAACAGGTTCGCAAACAGCGCCGGTCCGAAGATTCCGGCCAGGCTCTGCAGGCTCGTCAGCGCGCCTTGCAAGCGGCCCTGCTCTTGCGGATCGACTAGATGCGTGACCATCGCTTGCGCGGCAGGTCCAGCCAGTCCAGCCAGGCAGAAGACTGGAATAGCGGCAACGAAAGCCCACGCCGACGGCGCCAGACCGAAAAACAGATATCCCGCAACCGAAAAGCACAATCCAGCAAGGATCATGCGGCGCTCGCCCAGCCTCGGCATCAGCTTGCGCACGAGGCCGGCCTGCACGATCGCCGTGGACAGCCCGACCAGCGCGAGCGTCCAGCCGACCGCTTGCGGGCCCCAGCCGTAGCGGAAATCGGTGTACAGCACATAGGTCGAATTGATCGAAAACTGCGCCAGCGCGAGCAGGAAAAACACCGCCGCGAGCGCGAACACCTGCGGGTAGCGGCGCAACAGCAGCAGCGATCCGAGCGGATTCGCATGGCTCCATTCGATGCGCGTGCTGCGCCGCTCCGGTGGCAACGATTCGGGCAAGACGAAATAGCCGTAGCAGAAATTGATCAACGCGAGGAACGCCGCTGCCCAGAACGGCAGGCGGATGGAAATATGACCGAGCAATCCACCAAGTGCGGGGCCGATGATGAAGCCGATGCCGAACGCCGCGCCGAGCATGCCGTAGCTGGCCGCGCGCTTTTCGCGTGGCGTGATGTCGGCAATGTAAGCATTCGCCGTCGAGAAGCTTGCCGCGCAGATACCCGACACCGCGCGACCGAGGAAAAGCAGCCACAGCACCGGCGCCAGCGCCATCACGATGAAATCGACGCCGAGGCCGAAACTCGAAATCAGGATCACGGTGCGCCGGCCGAAGCGGTCCGAGAGCGCGCCCTGGATCGGCGAACACACGAATTGCATGAGCATGAACAGCGTGCCGAAGCCGCTCGACCATACCGCCGCCTTGGCGATGCTGCCGCCGACCAGTTCCACGATCAGGTGCGGCAACACCGGGATGATGATGCCGAAACTCAGGATGTCGATCAGGACGGTGACGAAGATGAATGCGAGCGCCGCGCGCCGCGCCGGTGCCGGGGTATGGGCTTCATTTTCCACTATGGATCCTTCGGAACCGATGGAGAACCGTCACGAGCGAAAACAAGCGCGGGTTTCAGCGGTTGGCGTCGATGTCGATGAACCTGAGGAACTCCGCGCGCGTGCGCGCATCCTCGCGGAAACTGCCGAGCATCTGGCTGGTAACCAGCGATACGCCGCGCTTGTGCACGCCGCGCGTGGTCATGCACTGGTGCACGGCATCGACGACCACGCCGACGCCGCGCGGATGCAGGACTTCGCTGATGCACGTCGCGATCTGCGCAGTGAGTTTCTCCTGCACCTGAAAGCGGTGCGCAAACGCGTCGACCACGCGTGCCAGTTTGGAAATTCCGACGACCTTTCCATCCGGAACGTAACCGACATGCGCGCGGCCGATGATCGGCGCCATATGGTGTTCGCAAAAAGATTCGAACTGGATGTCGCGCAGCACGATCATCTCGTCGTAGCCGGCGACTTCCTCGAACGTGCGGCGCAGGTATTCCTGCGGATCTTCGCTGTAGCCGGAAAACCATTCGGCGTAGGCATCGACCACGCGCCCCGGCGTGTCGAGCAGGCCCTCGCGCGTGGGCTCGTCACCGGCCCAGCGCAGCAGCGTGCGCACGGCATCCAGCGCCTGCTCGCGCGTGACCGCGGGCGAGGTCGGTGCGGCGGCGGCGCACAGGGAAGGCTTGCCGGATCGGGTCATGGCGAAACTCACGCAACAAAGGCGCGACAGTTTAGCGCGTCGGGGATGTGGACGCGCGGCCCGGGCGCAAGATTCAGTTTCCCGCTATCGCCACGCAATCGAAGCTGTCGGCGAAAACCAGGTCGGCGCCCACGACGTTGCCCACGTTCATCCACAACCGGTGAATGTCGCAAGGAATGCGCTCCTTGTTGTCGAACACCAGGAACACCGCGGCAATGCCGGTCGAGTGATCGATCCACGGCGACGTGCCGAACTTGCCCGTGCTCGACACTTGCCCGGCGTTACCTTGGGCATCGACGCTGTCGCGCCACTCGCCGTAGCCATAGCCGTAGTAGGGCGACGGATCAGGCGTGTAGTAGATCGTCGCGCCATGGGTCTGGTCGAGCTGCATCTGTGCCAGATCGTTCGCAGTCAAATACTGCGCGCCGTTCCACACGCCCTGCTGCACTGCCATCTGCACCACATTCGCATAATCGCGCAAGGTCGAGCGCACGCCGCCGGCAATTTGCGGATTGGGCTCGCTGATATAGGGCGGCTTGAGCGAATCCGTGGCGAAATCGGTATGGCTCATGTCCAACTGCGTGGTCACTTCGTCCTGGAAAATCTGGTCCCAGCTCTTGCCGGTGGCGATCTCGGCCATGCGCCCGCCGACCTGCATGCCATTGCCGGTATAGATGAATCCGGTGCCCGGCGCGTACAGCAACGGCATCGAAAGGATCTGATCCGCGCACGTCGCCAGGGTGTAATTCGTCTCGTCGCCGAGACACGGCGCATCCGCGTTGGGAAATCCCGCCGTGTGGCTGAACAGCTCTCCCAACGTGATGTTCAACTTGTCGGATGGTGCGGTCGGAATGTATTGGCCGATCATGTCGCCCCAGCGCATCTGGCCTTTTTCGACCAAGCGTTCGATGGCTAGCGCCGACAGCCATTTGCTGGCCGATGCGATCGGTATGCGCGTGGCCGAGGTGTAAGTACCGAAATATTGCTCGTCGATCACGTTGCCATTGCGGATCACCATCAATGATGCGCCACCCAGATTTTCGCGCGTCAACATCGTGTCGATCTGCTGCGTGACCGGGGTGAAATCGTAAACGACGGCTGCACGACACGAAGCCGCGGCGAAGAGTCCGAAGAGCAGGGCTGGCAGGCGCACGAACGTCTCCTTGTCGCGTCGGGAGCCATCCAGAACGCGCCAGTCCCGGGATGGTTGACGCGCCTACTCCACCCGGCAAAACGCCGCTTTCAGGTAACGCGATTCGGGCACGTGCGCCTGCCATGGATGGTCCGGTCCCGCACCGGAAACCTTGATGACCTGCACGGTGCGATTGGCGTAGAACGCCGCGCGCCGCAGCATGTCGAGGAATTGCTCCTCGCTGACCAGACCCGTGCAGGAGCAGGTCAGGAACATGCCGCCGGGCTTGACCGCGCCGAGCGCGAGCTTGTTCATGTCCAGGTATTTCTTCAGCGCGGGAATCACCTGCTCGCGATCGCGCGTCATCTTGGCCGGATCGAGGATCACGACGTCGAATTTCTTCTGCGGATTGCTCGCCGTGTCGCGTAGCCAGGCGAAAATGTCGGCCTGGATGAATTTCACCCGCGCCTTGTTCAGCCGCGCATTCTGCTCGGCAATCCCGAGGATCTCTTCGTCCAGGTCGATGCCGACAACTTCCTCCGCGCCGCCGCGCGCCTTGGCGTAGATGCCGAAGCCGCCGGAATTGCAGCACAGGTCGAGCACCCGCTTGCCGGCGCAGAACTCCGCCAGGAACAGGCGATTGTCGCGCTGGTCGGCGAAGAAGCCGGTCTTGTGCTTGCTTCCCGGCGCGGCGTGGAACCGCACGCCGTGCTCGTGGATCACGGTGGGCTTGGGCGCGGGCGGATGCGCGAGATCGAAACTTTCCTGCTTCTGCACGTGGTCTTCCGCGAATGCGTAGATTTCCGCCTCGGGAAAATGTTGCAGCAACACGCGCTTGATCAGGTCGCGCTGCTTGAAAAAACCAGCCGAGAAATACTCGACGACCAGGGTGTTCGCGAAGCGATCCACGACCAGGCCCGACAACCCATCGCCCTCGGAGTGGATCACGCGATACGCATCCGTCACCACGTCGAGCCTGAGCACGTCGCGGCGCAAGGCGACGGCCTCCGAAATCTTGCGCGCGAAGAAATCCTCGTCGACGGCTTCGTCCGGATTCGACGTGAGCACGCGCAGCGCGATGCGCGAATGGCCGTTGTAGAAGCCGCGTCCGGCAAACGCGCCCTCGCGATCGATGATGTCGACGATGCTGCCGGGCTTGGGCTTGGGCTCGGGCTTCTCCACCATCTTCTGGAAAATCCAGGGATGGTTGGAACGGCGCTCGATCTTCAGGCGGATGGTCGGATAGTCGGGGCGGCTCATCGCCGCATGATACCGGAGTGGGCGTTCAACCCATGCGCTTGGCCCCGGCTGCCGCAGTGTCCGCGGCATCGGCAGGTCCACGCACGCAATTGCGCCCGGCGCGTTTGGCCGCGTACATGGCCGCGTCGGCGCGGCGCAACAGGGCCGCGAAATCGTCGCCGGCACGCATCGTGGCAACGCCGATGGAGATGCGCAGCGGCACCGGGCGGCCACCCGCGCTGAAGTCGAGTTCCTCCACGCCACGGCGCAGGCGTTCGGCGCTGGCCAGTGCCTCACTCTCGTCGCTTTCCGGCAGCACGGCAACGAATTCCTCGCCGCCCAGACGACCCAGCAGATCCTCGTTGCGCAACTCGCGCCTCAGCGTCCCCGCCAGCTGCCGCAAGGCCTCGTCCCCGGCGGCATGGCCGCAGTCGTCGTTTATCCGCTTGAAGTGGTCGACATCAATCAGCAGCAACGCCAACGGTCTTTCATGACGCTGTGCCGAAGCGAGCGCCTGCACCGCCAGCCCATCCAGAGTGCGCCGGTTGCTGATGCCGGTGAGCGGATCGAGCATCGCCTGGCGCTCGAGCTCCTGGTTCAGTTGGTCGCTGCACATCAGGACGAAGCCCAGCGTGGCGACGACCACGAACAAGGAGGCAAACGAGAACACGATCGTCTGCATCGGCGAATCCCAGAACGCCGAATGCAGGACCTCCGTGTGCAGGCTCTCGTAGACGACGCGCGCGGCCAGCACCGTGGCGAGCGCGAAGAACGCCGCCGCGGTCAGGCGGCCGCTGCGCCTGTTCGCGGCGGCGCTGGCAACGAGCGACAGGCCGCCCTGGATCATCTGCAGGCAAAACCATGGCGTCGCCGTCAGCAGGCGCAGGCGCATGTCCGGCACGGCGTAGGTGAACACGATCTCGTCGAGCAGCACCGCAACCGCGGGGGCGTAGACGGCCACGCGCCCGACCGGCAGGCCGCCGAACAGGCGCACCGCATGGACCTGCTGGGCGAACGCCAGACTGAGCAGCGCGTTCGCACCCACGATCGACAGCCAATCCGGAATCTGGTCGCGCAGGCCGAACAAGATCCACGCCGTGGCCTGGGCAAGGACTCCGAGCGTCCACAGGCGGATGCTGGGAGACAGTTCCTCCGGATACTCGCGCAAGACGTAGCGCAGGCTTGCGCCGCTGAGCAAAGCCACGACAGCCGCCAGCACGATCAGCGTGTGAATATCCAGTGCCACGACGTCCCCCTTCTGGCGAATCTAGTCTGCGCCGGTCGTCAATGCGGCGCAAATGCCTTGTCGACGCCGCTGGCAGGCCCCATTGTGCGCGGATGGATATCGCACCGCGCACTGCCGAGCCCAGCACCGCCGCCATCGTGCGCGACCGCAACCGCGTGTTCTGGGCCATCATCGGGGCGATCGGACTCGTCGCCGGCATCTGGCTGGCCTGGCTCGGTGCCTGGCTGCTCGGCTGGGACATGGACGACCTCGGCATCCGCCCGCGCGACGCGCACGGCCTGGTCGGCATCCTCACCGCACCGTTCGTGCACGCGTCGTTCGCGCACCTGATGTCGAACACGCTGCCGCTGGGCCTGCTCGCGGCGCTGGCGCTGTACGCCTATCCGCGCGCCACGCGCCTGGCGTTGCCGTTCATCTGGATCGCTTCCGGCGCCGGCGTGTGGCTGTGGGCGCGGCCGTCCATCCACGTCGGCATCAGCGGCATCGCGCATGGACTGATGTTCTTCCTGTTTTTCATGGGCCTGCTGCGCCGCGACCGCCTCGGTGTCGCCATTTCCCTGGCCGTGTTCTTCCTCTACGGCGGCAT
>DATIVQ010000402.1:0-2697 GCA_035465735.1 Rudaea sp. | reverse complement strand
CAGACCATCACTGCGCCGAAATGGCAGGTGCGAACTCTCGACCGCCGCAGTGGCGCCACGAGCCGCCGAGTCAACAAGCCATCGAGCGTGACCAGCGGCACCCCCGCGGCGGTGAGCTTCGAGACTGGCAAAGACGGCAAGGCCCACCACGTGCGCATCCGCCTGACCGACACGCTGCAGCAGGCCCAGGCGTTTCTCGCGAAGAGGCCGTGACCGAAGGCCCTGCGTTTCGCGCGCAGGGTCCCGTTTGGCACCGGCATATCGTACGGCCGACATGCGCTAAACTTCGCGCATGTTTGCCTTGCCGGATGCGCCACTCGACAAGTCCGCCCTGATCGGCGCCTGCGCGCGACTGCCCATTGCCATCGATGCGGCGCGTTTGCGCGCAGAAGTCGATGCGCTGCCGGATTCGCTGTGGGAAACGCGCGGTGGTCGCCTTGGCCCGCACGACGCGGCACGCGCGGTCTTCCTGCGCGGTTATGCGCCGGCAGAAGGGCGTGGCAAGCCCGTCGAGGACCGCGAATCGCTCGCGCGCCTGCCTTACGCGCGCGAAATCATCACGCAGCGGTTGCCTGCGCCGCCGCAGCGCTGCCTGCTGGCGCGCCTGCCGGCCGGCGCGATCGTGCCGCCGCACAGCGATCTCGGACCGTATTTTCTGACCACGATCCGCATCCACGTGCCGGTAATCACGCACGACAACGTCTGGATGTATTGCGACGGACGCGTGTTCCGCATGCTGCCGGGCGAGGTGTGGGCGCTCAACAACATCGCCCGGCACGCCGTCTGGAACGCCGACGCGACGCGAGCGCGCACGCACCTGATCTGCGACTACCGGCCCTCGCCCGCGCTGCTCGACTTGCTCGCGCGTTCAGAACGCGACCTTGGCGAGATCAACGCCGACGTGGAAAAACGCCTGCTCGCCGAATCGACGACGTTGGCCTAACGCGCCGCGAATTGCTGCGCGCGCTCCACGGTGCCCAGGATTCCCGGCAATGCGCCCAGGATTTCCGCTTCGTGGCGCCGCCATTTGTCCGGGTCCGGCGGCGTCACCGTGTATCGCGACAACGGCAGCTTGTCGAGCGGGCGATCCCAGCCGAAGTCCAGCGCCTTGCACAGATGCGCGATTTCCGCGGCCGGATTCGCCAATAACGCATCGTAGCGTGCGATGACGATGCGATCGGGCGCAATCGCGGCGAGGTCGTCGAGCAGGATGCGCGTGGCCGTTTCCCATTGGCGCGCGACGATCTCGGGCAAGGACATTCCGTTCAGATCGCGCCAGCCCGGCGTCAACAACAGCGACCACGGCAGTTCGCCGGTCCAGCCCGGCAAGTTGCGATAAGTGACGAAACGGCCCGAACGCCAGGCTTCGATCATGCTCGCCAGCGTTTCGCGCACGTCGCGATACAGGAACACGAACCGCGCCTGCGGAAACACCTTGGCCAGAAACGGCACGCGCAGCGAATTCTTCGGCGTCTTCTCGAGCAGGCGCGCCGGCTGGCCGCGCGGGCGCACGCCGCCGCGATCTCGCATTTCCGACAGGAAACGCCGACGCAACGTTTCGGCGATCTCCGGGGTGGCGATATCCGCGTCGAGGCGGTTCGAATCGTAATTGTGCGCGAGGACGTTGAGTTCCGGCACACCCTCGATCGTGGCATGGCTTTCACCGCCGATCGTGTAAACGCTGGGCGCCTGCGCCATGGTTTCGAACAACAGGGTGGAACCGGAACGCGGCGGCGACATGATGAATACCGGCCGATCGAAAACCGTCTCGCCGTCCGCCGCACGCGGACCCGGAATCGACGGCGCGTCCGACAGCGCCACCGTGGTCTGGCGCAATTCGTCCCCGTCCGCGCGCTTCTGGTCGCCCAACGCCATCGACAACACCATGATGGATAACGCGTTGACCAGGCGAGATTCGTTGATCAACGGCACGTCCATGGCATTGGCACGCAGCCACTGCTCATAGGTGGTCAACGCCTTGCGATACGCCGGCCATCCCGCCTCGGCAGCGCCGAACTCCGACCACAGCGCCGACCACGCTCCGAGGAAACGCGCGCTCACGGCCTTGACCGTTTCCAGCAGCGGGTGCGGCCGCGTTTCGCTGAGCAGAAAAGTAATGTGTTCGCGCAGCTCCCACGGCGTCATCACGACCGGCACGTTTTCAGATTCCATGCGCAGCGGCGGATCGCGCTCGTCGGTCGGCGCGACGAACTGCGTGCGCCAGCCGGGCGGCTGCGGCGCGCCGCCGGACATGCGGCCTTCGCGGATGAACTCGCCAAGATCGTCGCTGCCGACCGTGTCGGCGACGAGATGGATGCGTTCGACGTCGTTGGGATTGATCACATGGTGGCGGCGCCAGGTGTCGAAGATCCAGCACTCGCCCGCGCCCATGTGCACTTCCTCGTCTCCGCAGCGGAAGCGTACCGTCGGCGTGGTGACGATCGGCACGTGCACGCGCATGCGCGAACGCCAGTAGTAATGCACGTCGAAATGCGGCGTGACCTCGGCCTGCGCCGTCAGCTTCATCAGACGCGTGCGACCCCATACCGCGCCGAGGCGCGACAGCACCTGCATCAGGTACGGGCACTCGCGCAGGTATTGCGTCGGCCGCATCGGCCCGGCAATCGTTTCCTTGGCCGGATCGCCGCCCGCGGACAGCAGCGGCAGCCACAGGTTGCCCGGGTATTTCTGCGGATG
>DATIVQ010000401.1:0-3120 GCA_035465735.1 Rudaea sp. | reverse complement strand
TCGCGACGGCTGGGTGTTCGGCGCCTGGGATCCGCTTGCCGGCACCATCGCCATGCTCGGCGAAGCCAAGGCCATCGGCGCGCTGGTCAAGTCCGGTTGGAAACCCAAGCGCACGCTGGTCTACGCGAGCTGGGACGGCGAAGAGCCCGGTCTGCTCGGCTCCACCGAGTGGGTCGAGACGCATGCCAGGGAATTGCAGCGCAATGCCGCGCTGTATCTGAACTCGGATACCAACGCGCGCGGGATTCTCGAAGCCGGCGGCAGCCATTCGCTGCAGCATCTGGTGAATCAGGCGGCCGCAGACGTGACCGATCCCGAAAAGGGCGTCAGCGTGCTTGAACGCCGCCGCGCGGCGATGCGCGTGGCCGCCGCGAAGCCGCATGCGAAGCCGGAAGCGAAATGGGATGCCGAAATCGCCGCCAAAGGTGGCGACGTGCCGATCGCCGCGCTCGGTTCGGGTTCCGACTACAGCGCGTTTCTCGAACACCTGGGCATCACAACGCTCGATATGGGATTCGGCGGCGAGGACGACGACGCTGGCATTTACCACTCGCGCTACGACTCCTTCGACCACTTCGACCGCTTTGGCGATCCCGGCTTCAAGTACGAAGTGGCGCTGGCACAGGTCGCCGGGCGCATCGTGCTGCGCACCGCCGATTCGGACCTGTTGCCGATGCGCTTCGGCGATTTCAGCGACACGCTCGATCATTACGTGACGGAATTGCACAAACAAGCCGACGATGCGCGCAAGGCCGCCGACGAACAGCACCAACTGCTCGACGCGCACGCCTACGAATTGGCATCCGATCCGACGCGCCCGGTCGCGCCGCCGGAGCGGCTGTCCGACGTCCCCGCGATCGACTTCGCCCCGCTCGATGACGCGGCGAAGCGCCTGCACGCGAGCGCGCAGGCTTTCGATTCGGCTTACGCCGCACGCGCGGCGGCCGCCTTCAGGTCGAGTGCTCGACAATCGGCGCGGATCAATGAATTGATGGGAAGCATGGAGCACTCGTTGACGGACGCCAACGGATTGCCGGGCCGTGAATGGTTCAAGCACATGATCTACGCGCCGGGCATGCTGACCGGCTACGGCGTGAAGACCGTGCCGGGCGTACGCGAGGCTTTGGACGCGCGCGATTGGAAAGGAGCGAACAAATACGCGGCGATCACGGCGAAAGTCCTGGACGGCTATTGCGCCCAGCTCGACAAGCTCACCCGCCTGTTGCAGGCGGACGCGCGATGAGAATTCTCGCGTTCGCATCGTGCATGTTCGCATTGACTGCAGTCGCGGCGGCGGATGCGCCCAAGCCGCCGACCATGGATCAGGTGCTGGCAGCATCGAAACCGTCGGACTGGCACGCGCTCGATCCGCAGAACACGCTGTACCTGCAACTGGCGGCCGGCCGCGTGATCATCGAACTCGCGCCGCAGTTCGCGCCGCAGACCGTCGCGAACATCAAGGCGATGGTTCGCGAAAAGTATTTCGACGGCCTCGCGATCACGCGCGTGCAGGACAACTACGTCGCGCAATGGGGCGATCCGAACGCTGACGATGCGGCCAAGCGCCGTTCGCTGGGCAAGGCCAAGGCGCATGTGCCGGCGGAGTTCACGGTTCCGCTAGCGAAGGATTTCACCTTCACGCCCTTGCCGGACCGCGACGGCTGGGCGCCGCAGACTGGGTTCGTCGGCGATTTTCCCGCCGCCGTGGATCTGCAGGCGCATGTCGCGTGGTCTACGCATTGCTATGGAACGATCGGGGTAGGGCGCGACAACGCGCCGGACTCTGGCAACGGCGCGGAACTGTACGCAGTGATTGCGTCCTCGGCGCGCTGGCTGGATCGCAACATCACTGTCGCCGGACGCGTGGTGCAGGGCATGGAACTCCTGTCCAGCCTGCCGCGCGGGCACGGTGACCTTGGGTTCTACGCCAAGGACGAGCATCCGGTGCCGATTCAGTCTGTGCGGTTGGCCGCGGATGTTCCGAAAAAGGATCGCGCGCATCTGGAAGTCCTGCGCACGGATACGCCCACGTTCGCGGCGCTGGTGGAAGCGCGGCGCAATCGGCATGACGAGTGGTACAAACGGCCGGCTGGTTATATTGATGTTTGCAGTGTGCCGTTGCCGGTGCGGACGGTTGGCGCTGCAGCGAAGTGAACGTATGAGCGACGAACAAGCGGCACCTGCGACGAAAGGCGTAACGGTGGAACTGCTCGCAACGGTCGATCTCGGACCCGAGATCGACGGCATGGCCGGGCGCCAGCTGCGCATGCGCAAAGTGACCATCGAACCCGGTGGCGTCTTCGGCCCGGTGCACGACCACAAGGGCCGGCCGGGCATCGTCTACATCCTGCAAGGCACGATCACCGACCATCGCAACGGCGTCGCCACCGACTACGGCCCGGGGGTCGGCTGGCCCGAGGACAGGAACACCCTGCACTGGCTCGAGAACCGCGGAACGATTCCGGCGGTGGAGATTTCGGTCGATATTGTCAGGAAGGAATAAGCTTCCGTGTGGCTTACGGAGGGCCGTGTAACTCGCTAAAGCGAAGCCTCCGTGCGGCTGCGCCGCCCGGGTAACTTCTTTGCTCGTGCAAAGAAGTTACCAAGAAACACGTTCAGAGCGAAGCTTTCCCACGGGAGGAACTGCACGACGTGATTGCGGTGGGATGCAAGTTCCAACTACAACTCGGTCGATAAGGGTTGGTGACCGATTTGCTTGACGTGCAGTATGTTCTATTTCGAGAATGCAAGGTCGAAGTTCGTGAGTGCGGGCAGCACGCAACTTCGTTTTATCAATTTGCCCGCCGACCCGTAAATGGAGAAAGGCCAATGGCTATCTTCAAAAACTGGGCCGCAATGTAGGTAGTCCGAGCCGTTGAACGGCTTGTCTACTTCGTAGCGGCCGTTGCTGCAATCGCGTAGGTCTTCCTACGTTGAGCTTCACGGCCCGGCAGGAAACTGCCGGACGTCTTTGGATCGTGGCGCCGCATTTTTGGGCTATTTGAGTCGACAACTCGTTTTCGAAGGCATTGTGTGTGGGCTTGCAGATCAAGGGCTAACGCATAACCTGGGGCGTGCCCAACGTGCTTTCTCTTGGCTACTTCTCTTTGCACGAGCAAA
>DATIVQ010000400.1:0-5433 GCA_035465735.1 Rudaea sp. | reverse complement strand
CTGCACGTGATGCCGATGGCGATGCGCCAGCTGGCCTGGGTGCAGCTGTTCTCGTGGTTCGCCATGTTCGCGCTGTGGATCTACGCCACCGCCGCGGTGGCGCAGGTGCAATACCACGCCACCGATGCGCACTCGGCGCTGTACAACGAGGCGGCGAACTGGGTCGGCGTGCTGTTCGGCGCCTACAACGCCTGCGCCGCGCTGGCGGCATTCGTGATCCCGTGGATGGTGCGCCGCTGGGGCTTGCGCGCGAGTCACCTGCTCAACCTCTGGCTGGGCGGCGCGGGACTGCTGGCCTTCCTCTTCGTGCGCGACCCGCACTGGCTGCTGCTGCCGATGCTGGGCGTGGGCTTCGCCTGGGCCTCGATCCTCTCGCTGCCTTACGCGATGCTGTCGGACAACCTGCCCGCGGCGAAGATGGGCGTGTACATGGGCATCTTCAATTTCTTCATCGTGATCCCGCAGTTGCTGGCCGCCAGCGTGCTCGGTGCGCTGTTGAAGTGGTTCTTCCACGGCCAGCCGGTCTATGCCCTCGTGCTGGGCGGCGCCAGCCTGATTCTCGCTGGATTGTGCGTGCTGCGGGTGCGCGAGCCGCAAGGTCGGGAGCAGGCCGCGTGAGCGCGCGCGTCGCGCGGGAGGCTTGGCCTGTATAATCCGCTCTCCCACGCGGTGGAAGAAGCGGCGCAGCCGCTGCCGAAGGCGCAACGCCCGTAATCGCTCAGGCCCGATACCGCCGCGTGGAAAAACTCTGGAGAGACCGGCCCGCAGTACAGTGCGGCATCCGGCGCCGAAGGGGCAAGAGTCGCATCCAATGATCGCGATTTGAAACTCTCAGGCGAAAGGACAGAGGGGCGGTTCGCGTGCACCATCGCACGCGTTATCGGATGCCCTTGCCATGTCCACCAAGAATCCTTCGCTGCGCGAACTCGAGCAGCACGACGCTTTCATCGCCCGCCACATCGGCCCGAACGACGCCGAGATCGCGCGGATGCTGCGCACGCTCGGCTTCGATTCGCTCGAGGCGATGACGGACGCGATCGTGCCGGCTTCGATCAAATCCTCCGCGCCGCTTGCCTTGCCCGAAGCCATCGGCGAAACCGATGCGCTGGCCAAAGTCCGCGCTCTCGCGAACAAGAACCAGGTGTTCCGCTCGTTCATCGGCCAGGGCTACTACGGCACGCACACGCCGAACGTCATCCTGCGCAACATCCTGGAAAACCCGGCGTGGTACACGGCCTACACGCCGTACCAGGCCGAAATTTCCCAAGGGCGCATGGAAGCGTTGATCAACTTCCAGACCCTATGCGCCGACCTCACCGGCATGGAAATCGCAAACGCCTCGCTGCTGGACGAGGCTACGGCCGCGGCCGAAGCGATGACGCTGGCGCGGCGTTCGTCCAAGGCCAAGGGTAACGCCATCGTGGTGTTCGGCGATGCGCACCCGCAAACCATCGAGGTGATGCGCACCCGCGCCGAGCCGTTGGGCCTCGCCATCAAGCAGGCCAATTCTGCCGCCGAGTGGGATGCCGCGATCGCCGCGGACGACTATTTCGCGGCGCTGATCCAATATCCGGCCAGTAGCGGCTGGCTGATGGACTGGAGCGACGAGGTCGCGAAAATCCACGCCAAGAACGCGCTGGCCATATTCGCCACCGATCTGCTCGCGCTGACCCTGCTCAAGCCGCCGGGCGAGATGGGCGCGGACATCGTCATCGGCAACTCGCAGCGTTTCGGCGTGCCGTTCGGATTCGGCGGCCCGCACGCCGCGTTCATGGCCTGCCGCGACGCCTACAAGCGCTCGATGCCGGGACGCCTGATCGGCGTGTCCATCGACGCCGAAGGCAACAAGGCGTATCGCCTGACGCTGCAGACGCGCGAGCAACACATCCGTCGCGAGAAGGCGACGAGCAACATCTGCACCGCGCAGGTGCTGCTCGCGGTGATGGCTTCGATGTACGCCGTCTACCACGGTCCGGACGGGTTGACGCGCATCGCCGCGCGCGTGGCGCGCCTGACCGCCATCCTCATGGCCGGATTGCGCGAACTCGGTTTCACCCAATCCCACCATCCCAGCGGTTTCGACACGATCAGCCTGAGGACGGATGCACGCACCGATGCGATCGTGGCGCGTGCGGCGGCCATGGGCGCGAACCTGCGCAAGGCGTGGGACGAATACATCTGCATATCGCTGGACGAAACCAGCACGCGCGCCGATATCGAACTGCTGTGGCGCATCTTCGGTGGCGACGCGGCGAAGCTGCCGTCCGTCGACGCGCTCGATGCAACCGCGCCGGCGCTGATCCCGGACGCGTTGCGGCGCACCTCGAAGTTCCTGACCCACCCGGTGTTCAACACGCACCACAGCGAGCATGAGTTGTTGCGCTACCTGCGCCAGCTCGCCGACAAGGACCTGGCGATGGATCGCACCATGATCCCGCTCGGCTCGTGCACGATGAAGCTCAACGCCACCGCCGAGATGATCCCGATCACCTGGCCGGAATTCGCCAACATCCATCCGTTCGCGCCGGCCGAACAGGCACAAGGCTACAAGGAACTGATCGACGGGCTGGAGGCGATGCTCGTCGAGATCACCGGCTACGATGCGGTCAGTCTGCAACCCAATTCCGGCGCACAGGGCGAATACGCTGGCCTGCTCGCGATCCGCGCTTACCACCGTTCACGCGGGCAGGATCATCGCGACGTCTGCCTGATCCCCGAGTCCGCGCACGGCACCAATCCCGCCTCCGCGCAGTTGTGCGGCATGAGCGTGGTGGTGACGAAGTGCGACGCGAACGGAAATGTCGACGTCGAAGACATCCGCGCCAAGGCCGAAAAGTATTCCGACCGCCTCGCCGCGATCATGATGACGTACCCGTCAACGCACGGGGTGTTCGAGGAAGACGTGGTCGCGATCTGCGAGATCGTGCACAAGCACGGCGGCCAGGTCTACACCGACGGCGCGAACCTCAACGCACTGGTCGGCGTCGCCAAGCCCGGCAAGTGGGGCAGCGACGTGTCGCACCTGAACCTGCACAAGACCTTCTGCATTCCGCACGGCGGCGGCGGTCCCGGCGTTGGCCCGTGCGCGGTGAAGTCGCATCTGGCGCAATTCCTGCCGGGACGCCAATCCGGCATGGTCAGCGCGGCGATGTACGGCAGCGCCTCGATCCTGCCGATCTCGTGGATGTACATCACGCTGATGGGCCAGCAGGGATTGCGCAAGGCAACTCAAGTCGCGATGCTCAACGCGAACTATTTGTCGCGTCGCCTGGCCTCGCACTACAAGACGCTGTACAGCGGCCGCAACAATCTCGTCGCGCACGAATGCATCCTGGATCTGCGTCCGCTGGAAAGAACCAGTGGCGTGACCGCCGAGGACGTGGCCAAGCGCCTGATCGATTTCGGCTTCCACGCACCGACGCTTTCGTTCCCCGTCGCTGGCACGCTGATGGTGGAGCCGACCGAATCCGAGTCCCTGCACGAACTCGACCGCTTCATCGACGCGATGATCCAGATCCGCGGCGAGATTCGCGCAATCGAAGACGGCAAGCTCGACCGCGACGACAATCCGCTCAAGCATGCACCGCACACGGCGAGCGTGGTTTCCGCGAGCGAATGGAAGCGCGCCTATCCGCGCGAACTCGCCGCGTTCCCGCTCGCCACGCTGCGCCAGCAGAAATACTGGCCGCCGGTCGCGCGCGTGGACAACGTCTACGGCGACAAGAACGTATTCTGCTCGTGCGTGCCGATCGAAGCATTCAGGGAAGAAGCCGAGGCGTAGTCCGCGATTACAGCGCCGCCAGGAACGCAACCAGATCCTGTTTCTGCTGCGCGCTGAGATTGAGGTTGAAGCGCGAGTCGTAGAAATTGACGGCGTCCATCAGCGTCGCTGCCGAACCGTTGTGGAAATACGGCGCGCGTGCGGCGAGTCCGCGCAAGGTCGCGCCCTTGAACTTGCCGATGTCGGCCCACTTGCCGGTGAGCAGCGCGCGCCCCGGATCGGTGGTCTGCACGCTCGCCCCGGTCTGGTTGTTGGTCAGCGTGTAGAGCGGCATGTCTGGCGTACGCCGCGAAGCATCGGCCAGACCGATGTCGAGCGGTGCGGAGACCGAGTGGTCGCCGACGTTCGGCGTGTCGTGGCAGGTGCTGCAGTGGCCCTGGATCGACGGTTGGCCGGTGACGTCGTTCAATCCCGCGACGCCGGTAATCGTGATCGGAAACGTGTTGAACAGCGCCTCGCCGCGCTGGATCGCCGCGCGGGCGCGTCCCGCGCGGCCATAGCCGTACTGCGTTGCCCATCCATCGAACAGGTGCATCGCGGACGGATCGAAGGCGGCGCCGGTCGGATCGGCGCCGAGCGCATCGTTGATGCCGACGTAGAAGCGCAGGTTGGCCAGCACGCGCGGCCCGCCGATCGCGTCGTCGCCGTTGAGCAAGCCGGCGTTGTCGTCACGGATCTGGGCGGTGCTGAGTCCTGATTCGAAGGCGACGATCTGCGCCAGCACGGCATCGCTCGGCGCGGCCGCGCCCTGCGCATGGCCGAGTACCGCATCCTTCGCCTGCGAGGCAAGGCTCGCGTCGAGATCGGCACTGTCCACGCCCGCGTCCATCGGCGGCTTGAACGGTGCCGCGGTTTCGCGTCCGTCCCACATCACCGTGGTGAGAAAGCCGAGGTTGGTTGCCGGCAGCGGCCGGCGGAACAACGACAGTTCCGCGGCACTGGCGTAGTGGTAGGGATCGTCCACCGCAGTCAGGCTGAACTCGGCATTGGCTGGAATCGGCAAGCCGACGCGGATCAGGCCGCGATTGAGCAACAGCGCGTAGGCCTTGCGGCGCGCGGCGAGAGTGGACACGTCGGCGAACGGCGAGACCGAGCCGTCGTTGGTGCGGAAGATCGGATCCAGGCCCTGGGTGGCTGCGAAGCGCTGCTGCAATTCCGCGGGCGTGACCGTCCAGCCTTGCGCCTGACGGTGGCAGGAATTGCAGCTGCGGCCGTTCGTGCCAAGGCTTTGGAAGAAAGGATTGCCAGTGTCGATCGTGCCCGCAGGCGTGATTGTGCGCAGCCAACCGCTGGCGTCGGGCGTTGTCAGCGGGTCGTGCGAGTATTCATCCGGCGCTGCCGTGGCGCTGAACGCACAGGCAAGCGCCAGGATTGTCATTACGGGACGTACCGAATTGCGGCACAGGCGGTTCATGCAAATCTCCCCGACGCGGGTATCGCGCTTCTATCGGATTGCCCCTGTGATGGCGAGTAACGCCAAACGAAAACGGACCGCGACATCGTTGGCGCCACTATTCCGCGGCGGGAGGCATCACTGGGTCGATTCGAAGCCGTTGCAAGACACGGTGTCGAACTGGAAGCAGGCGGGCGAGATCTCGTACGCACCCAGGTCGCGCGGGCCGAAGCGATTGGTGGCATCGGCCTTGTCCACC
>DATIVQ010000399.1:0-3008 GCA_035465735.1 Rudaea sp. | reverse complement strand
AGGACGTCGTCGAAGGTGAGGGCTTCCTGGACGATGCGCATGCGGGCTCCGGCGGCTGCGTGGCGGTAAATCTTGGGATTATAAGCGCTCTGGGCGGTCCGGGTAAATTCCCTGCTCCCGCGGCCTTGATATCATGGCGATGATGGCCAGCCTTCCCGCCAACTCCGCCTTGCCCACGCGGCGCATCCTCAGCGTCTCCGAGCTCAATCGCGCGGCCCGCGGCCTGCTGGAAGGCGGCTTTCCACTGTTGTGGGTGGAGGGCGAGATCTCCAACCTCGCCCAGCCGGGTTCCGGCCACCTCTACTTCTCCCTCAAGGACTCGCAGGCTCAAGTCCGCTGCGCCTTGTTCCGCAACCGCGGCATGCTGCTGCGTTTCAAGCCTGCCAACGGCATGAAAGTGCTGGTGCGTGGTCGCGTCAGCCTGTATGAACCCCGCGGCGACTTCCAGCTCCTGGTGGAGTCGATGGAAGATGCCGGCCATGGCGCCTTGCAACGGGCCTTCGAAGCGCTGAAGGAGCGCCTCGCCAAGGAAGGTTTGTTCGATTCGGCGCTCAAGCGGGCCTTGCCGGAGATGCCGAAGACCATCGGCGTGATCACTTCCCCCACCGGCGCCGCCATCAGGGACATCCTGAGCGTGGTCCGCCGCAGGCATCCGCTCGCCAAGGTAATCGTGTATCCAGTGCCGGTGCAGGGCGAAGGCGCGGCAGCGCGTATCGCCGCCATGCTCGGTCTCGCGTCGCGACGCGGTGAATGCGAGGTGCTGATCCTGGCCCGTGGCGGCGGTTCCTTGGAGGATCTTTGGGCCTTCAACGAAGAACCGATAGCGCGCGCTATCCGTGCCTCCTCCATCCCGGTGGTGAGCGGTATCGGCCACGAGATCGACTTCACCATCGCCGATTTCGCTGCCGACCTGCGCGCGCCGACGCCATCCGCCGCGGCGGAACTGCTCGTGCCCGATGCCGGCGAAATCCGCCGCGCCCTGGATCATGTGCGCGCGCGCCTGGATCAGTGGATACGCCACCGCCTGCACGCGCTGGCGCAGCGCGGCGACCACGCGCTGGCCCGGCTGCGCGCGCGGCACCCGCGTCAGCGCTTGCGCCTGGGCAGCGAACGTCTGGCGCACCTGCACGCACGCCTGCAACGGTTGCACCCCGCCGGTGCGCTGGAGCGCCGCGCCGATGTCCTGCGCCGCGGCATCGAGCGTTTGCGCACGCAACTTGCCTATCGCCTGCAGGCGCGCGAACTGCACCTGAGCGAACTGGCGCGCGCGCTGAATGCGGTCAGCCCGCTGGCCACCCTGCAGCGCGGCTACGCCATCCTGATCGATCGCGACAGCGGCCGCATCGTGCGCGACATCAAGACGTCACGGCGCGTAAAGCACTTCAGCGCGCGCCTCGCCGACGGTGAAATCCCCCTCATCCACGACCCGGAGAGCTGACCGATGCGCCCGCGTCATTACGAAAGTCACCGCACGCGCCGCATCGGCTGGCTGCGCGCCGCTGTGCTCGGCGCCAACGACGGCATCGTCTCCACCGCAAGCCTGATTCTGGGCGTCGCGGCCGCGCATGCCTCGCGCGAGGCGATCCTCACCGCCGGTGTCGCCAGCCTCGTCGCCGGCGCCATGTCGATGGCGGCGGGCGAATACGTTTCGGTCAGCTCGCAGTCCGACATGGAACTGGCCGAGACCGAAGTCGAACGCCGCGAACTGGAAACCGACAACATCGCCGAGCACAAGGAACTGGCCAATATCTACGTCAAGCGTGGCCTGACGCCCGATCTGGCCCACCAAGTGGCCGAGCAATTGATGGCGCACGACGCACTCGACGCACACCTGCGCGACGAACTCGGCATCTCCGAAACGCTCAAGGCGCGCCCGCTGCAGGCGGCATTCACGTCCGCCTTCACCTACGCCGCCGGCGCGGCATTGCCGTTGGCGAGCGTGATCGTGGCGCCGCCCGCGTATCTGCTCACGATCGTGCCGGGCGTATCGCTGATCGTGCTGACCCTGCTCGGCGGCCTCGCTGCGAACGCCGGTGGTGCGGGCGTGGTCAAGGGATCGCTGCGCGTGCTGTTCTGGGGCGCCATCGCCATGGCGGTGACGGCAGGGCTCGGCGCACTGTTCGGCGCGGTAGCGTAGCGTCGCATCGATTTGACGTGCCCCTTCGCGGCGGACCACAATCCGGCATCTTCACAAGGGGAAACGCGATGAAGGCTTCGGACCTGTTCGTCAAGGCGCTCGAAGCCGAGCATGTGCATTACGTGTTCGGCATTCCCGGCGAGGAAAACCTCGACCTGCTCGAATCGCTGCGCACTTCCTCGATCAAGCTGATCCTGACCCGCCACGAGCAGGCTGCCGGCTTCATGGCAGCCACTTACGGGCGCCTCACCGGCAAGGCCGGCGTGTGCCTGTCCACGCTCGGTCCCGGCGCCACCAATTTCGTCACCGCCGCCGCCTACGCCCAGCTCGGCGGCATGCCGATGCTGATGCTCACCGGGCAGAAGCCGATCAAGGTGAGCAAGCAGGGTCATTTCCAGATCGTCGACGTGGTCGACATGATGAAGCCGCTGACCAAGTACACGCGGCAGATCATCTCGGCCGACAACATCCCGGCGCGCGTGCGCGAGGCGTTCCGCCGCGCCGAGGAAGAACGACCTGGTGCGACGCACCTGGAACTTCCCGAGGACATCGCCCACGATCCGACCGACGCGCCGCTGATCCACGCCAGCTACCACCGCCGCCCAATCGCGGACGAAAAATGCATCGCGCACGCGGTCGACGCGATCTGTGCCGCGCGCCATCCGCTCGTGATGATTGGCGCCGCGGCGAACCGCAAGCTGTGCAGCAAGATGCTGCGCGAGTTCGTCGACAGCACCGGCATCCCGTTCTTCACCACGCAGATGGGCAAGGGCGTGCTCGACGAAACGCATCCGCTGTGGCTTGGCAACGCCGCGCTGTCGGACGGCGATTTCGTGCACCGTGCGATCGAGCGTTCGGATTGCATCATCAA
>DATIVQ010000398.1:0-2451 GCA_035465735.1 Rudaea sp. | reverse complement strand
CGCCATGTGAAAGTGGCCGGGCGCATGTTGCTCAAACGCGGCCAGGGCAAGGTCAGCTTCGTGCAGATCCAGGACATGACCGGACGCATCCAGTTGTTCGTGCAGGCCAACGTCGTCGGCGATGCCTACGAGGCGTTCAAGTCCTGGGACGTCGGCGACATTCTTGCGGCGGAAGGCCCGCTCATGCGCACCAAGACCGGCGAACTGAGCGTGAAAGTGGACAAGCTGCGCCTGCTCACCAAGTCGCTGCGCCCGCTGCCGGACAAGTGGCATGGCCTGGCTGACGTCGAACAGCGCTATCGCCAGCGTTACGTCGACCTGATCGTTACGCCTGAGGCGCGGCGCGCATTCGCCTTGCGCTCGCGCGCGATCGGATTTATGCGCCAGTGGCTGGAAGCCGAACCTCGCCGTTTCATGGAAGTGGAAACGCCGATGATGCACGTCATTCCTGGTGGCGCCGTCGCGCGGCCGTTCGTGACACATCACAACGCGCTCGACATCGACCTGTACCTGCGCGTGGCACCGGAGTTGTACCTCAAGCGCCTGGTCGTTGGCGGCTTCGAGCGCGTCTACGAGATCAACCGCAATTTCCGCAACGAGGGAGTGTCCACGCGGCACAATCCCGAGTTCACCATGCTCGAGCTGTACCAGGCCTACGCCACGTACAACGAGATCATGGACCTCACCGAAAGCCTGATTCGGGAAACCGCGCGTGCGACGCTGGGCAAGACCGCGCTAAGCTGGGAAGGCAGGGAGATCGACGTCGGATCCGCGTTCCGGCGCTGGCGCATGGAGGATGCCGTACTCGAGCACAACCCGGAAATCCGCCGCGACCAGATACGCGACGCGGCGGCGATGCGCGCGCACTGTGCGCGCCTGAAGATACCGGCCAAGCGGGAATATGGCTGGGGCAAGCTGCTGTTCGTGATCTTCGAGCACACGGTCGAGCACACCCTGGTTCAACCGACCTTCATCACCGCGCATCCGACCGAAGTCTCGCCGCTGGCGCGTGCGAACGACGCCGATCCGGAAGTTACCGACCGCTTCGAACTGTTCATCGGCGGCAAGGAAATTGCAAATGGATTCTCGGAACTCAACGATCCGGAAGACCAGGCGGCACGTTTCCGCGCCCAGGTTGCGTCCAAGGAGTCCGGGGACGACGAGGCGATGCACTACGACGCGGATTACATTCGCGCGCTCGAAGTCGGCCTGCCGCCCACGGGCGGCCTCGGCATCGGCATCGACCGGCTGGTCATGTTGCTGGCCGATGCGCCGTCGATCCGCGATGTGTTGCTGTTTCCTTACATGCGTCCCGAGGCTTGAACGCACCTGTGGCATGCTTTTTTGTCTATCCGGTATGCTAGGCTTTCGTTGCGCGCGATGATTTCCCGTAAATCGTGCTAGTGTCGCGGAGCCGGCGAGTTCCTGTGGAGGGAGCGGCGGCAGCGAAACGGGGGGGGAGCGGTGTGACGTGAACGTACTTATCGTCGACGATCAGCAATCCGCGCGCACCATGATGCGCGAAGTGGTCGAACAGATTAACCCGGGCATCAGCGTGATCGACTTCGAGGATCCGGTCGAGGCGCTGACGTGGTCCGAGCGCAACGAGATCGACCTGCTTCTGCTCGACTACCGCATGCCTGGCATGGACGGTCTGGAATTCACGCGTCAGTTCCGCCATCCGATGAGCAAGCGCGATGTGCCCATCGTTCTGGTCAGCATTGTCGGCGACGAGCCACTGCGACAGGCCGCGCTGGAAAACGGCGTCATCGATTTCTTAGTCAAGCCGGTGCGCCCGCGCGAATTGCATGCGCGTTGCCGCAATCTGCTGCGCTTGCGCCAGCAAGGGGAGACAGTAAAGGAACGCGCGCAATCGCTCGAGCGCCAAGTGCTCGAAGGATTGCGCGAGATCGAGGAACGCGAACGCGAAATGCTTTATCGGCTCGCCCGCGCCATCGAGTTCCGCGACTTTGGTACGGGCGCGCACTTGGTGCGCATGGCGCGATTTGCCGGGTTGATTGCCGAAGGGCTGTACATGCCTGACGATGAGGTGCGCATGCTCGAACTGGCTGCACCCCTGCACGACATCGGCAAGATTGGCGTGCCGGACGCTATCCTGCTCAAGCGCGGTCGCTTGAACGACGAGGAGACTGCGGTGCTGCGCAAGCATCCGCAGATCGGCTACGAGATCCTGCGCGACAGCCAGAGCCGATTCGTCCAGCTTGGCGCCACCATCGCGCTGCGCCATCACGAACGCTGGGACGGCAGCGGCTATCCGGACGGCATGCGCGGCGCCGAAATCCCATTGGTGGCACGCATCGTCGCGGTAGCGGACGTTTTCGATGCGCTGATTTCGGAACGACCGTACAAACCGGCATGGTCGCCCGAACAGGCCACCGCTTTCGTCCGCGAACACAGCGGCACCCTGTTCGATCCCGCTTGCGTCGAAGC
>DATIVQ010000397.1:0-6382 GCA_035465735.1 Rudaea sp. | reverse complement strand
GAAGTAGCGCGCGCCTTCCAGCGGTCGCGCACCGTCGCTTTCCACCTGCGTCAGTTCGCCCTCGTAGACAAAGACGAGATCGAGGTCGGAAGCGAAGCCGAGTTCCGCGCCGCCAAGGCTGCCGTAGCCGATCACGGCGATGCCGCCGGGCAGTTTGCCGTGCGCACGCACGAGATCCTGCTCGGCCTGCGCCAGGGCGCGCGCGACGACGGCCTGTGCGGTTTCGCTGAGCGCGCGCGCGGCCGCAATGGCAGCGAGCCCGCCGCGATAGGCGAGGCCGATGCGGAACGCGGCGCTTTGCTTTTCCTCCTGCAGGATTTCGATCGCGGCTTCGGCGTCGTGCGCATCGACGTGCGCAAGGCGGCGCCCGATTTCCGCATCCAGTGCGATGCGATCCGGCAAGCCGGAACCGGATTGCGCGCCGAGCAAATCGTCCAGCAGCAGGGGATGTGCTATCACGCGCTCTGCGAGCAACGCGCTGCCGGCGAAAACCTCGACCAGGCGGCCGCGCGCCGCCGGGCTTTCCTCGAGCAGGGCCAGGTACGCCGAACGACGCAACACCGCGTGCAGCAGTCGCACGAGCCGTTCCAGGCAGGCATCCGGTGCGGCACTGGCCGCCGCAGCTTGCAGCAGGAACGGCGCGAGCCGGTCCAGACGCCCGCGCCCGCGTGCCGACAACGCCCGTGCACCGGCGCCGGATGCCAGTGCATGCATGGCACCGTGCAGAGACTGCGCATCGTGAAAACCGAGCTGCGTCAGCTGCACGGGGTCGCCTTCGCCGCTCGCCAGGCCCTGCCAATAGGCCTGTGCCGCATCCGCGCCCGCCGCGGGCGCTGCCGGTCCGTCACCGAGCCGATCGGCGAACTCGGCGGCCACTTCGCCTCGGACCCGTGCCAATTCCTGCGCCAACGCGGGCCAGTCCCGGAATTCCAGGGCCGTCGCGATGCGCCTGCGCGTGAAGTCGTCTTCTGGCACATCGTGGGTCTGATCGTCGCGCAGCATCTGCACGCGGTTTTCGATGCGGCGCAGGAAACGATAGGCCGCGCGCAAACGTTTTGCGCTGGCCAACGACATGGCGCCCAACCGTTCGCAGGTGGCGAGTGCCGGCAGAAGTCCCGTTTCGCGCAAGGATGGTTCGCGTCCGCCGCGGATCAGTTGCAGCAGTTGCACGACGAACTCGATTTCGCGGATGCCGCCCGGCCCCAGCTTGAGATTCGGCGCCAGATCCTTGCGCGCGACTTCGGCGTCGATCAGCGCCTTCATCTCGCGCAGGCCGGCGAAGGCGGTGTAGTCGAGATATTTGCGGTAGACGAAGGGACGCAAGGTTTCGAGCAGGCGTTTGCCCGCGGCGATATCGCCCGCGACCGGCCGCGCCTTGATCCAGGCGTAACGCTCCCAATCGCGGCCCTCGCGCTGGTAGTACTGCTCCATCGCGGCGAACGGCAAGGCGATGCGGCCGGCGTTGCCGAATGGACGCAGGCGCAGATCCACGCGGAACACGTAACCGTCGATGGTGATTTCCGCGAGCAGCTTGACCAGCATCTGGCCCAGGCGCGCGAAGTACGCCTCGTTCGCGAGCACTCGCGCATTTCCGGAATCGGCGCCGTCGCTCATGCCGTTTTCCGCGAACGCCAGGATGAGGTCGATGTCGGAGGAGAAATTCAACTCGCCGCCGCCGAGCTTGCCCATCGCGATCACGACCATGCGCTGCGCCACGCCATCGGCATTGCGCGGCGTACCGTGCCGGCGCACGAGCGCGCTTTCCGCGTAGGCGAGCGCGGCAGCAAGACAAGCTTCTGCCAACGCACTGGAGCCGGCCAAGGTTTGTTCGACGCCGTCCAGGCCGTTGACGTCGCGCCAGATCAGGCGCAACGCCTCGGCGCGGCGGTAGCGGCGCAGCGCCGCCATCGCGGCCGCCTCGTCCAGACTTGCCGATAGCGCCAAAGGCCGCGCATCGGCGTGACGCGGATCGGCCATGCGCGCCAGCGCCTCCGCATCAAGCAGGCGCGGATCGCGCGAAAACGCATCGAAGGCGAAGTCGCTGGCCAGCAGCACGCGTTGCACGTGCCCGGCGACGCCGGCATCGTCGTGCACCACCACGCCGGCGGCACGGCAGCGCGCCAGTACCTGCGCATAGCGGGCTTGCACGAAATCGTCGAGGTCGGCGCTCGCGGACATGGCGCGATTGTAAGCGGTGGCCAAATTTGTGCGCTCATCCGTGATCGCAAAGATCAAGAAGCGCACATCCTATGCGCACTTCTCAAAATAAAAGCCCGCCGCGATTGCTCGCGGCGGGCCACCCTCCCCCTCATCGGATTTGCGCCTTATTACGCGAACCGTGACGGTTTGCCACGCCGCGGCGCAGCAATCGCCATAGAATGAGGCCATGTTCGAGCCTCCTTCGCCCGACGAAACGCAATCGACAGACGCCTTGTTCGACGCGGTCTATGCGCGCCTGAAGGCCATGGCTGCGCGCCAGCTCGGCGGCCGCGAGCGCGGCACGCTCGACACCACTGCGCTGGTGCACGAACTCTACCTGCGCATCGGTGCGCAGGATGAACTGAAGTTTTCGCATCCGGCGCAATTCTTCGCCTACGCCGCGCGCGCGATGCGCCATCTGCTCGCCGACCGCGCGCGCGACCATCTGCGCCAGCGTGCCGGCGGCGGCTGGATCGCGGTGACCCTGACCGGCGGCGATGAGCGCCTGGCGATCGACGACGCGCAACATGCGCTCGCCCTGGATGCGGCGCTGACGCAACTGGAAGCCGCCGACACGCGCGCGGCGCGCGTGGTCGAGCTGCGCTATTTCGCCGGCCTGCCGCTGGAACAGGTCGCCGCACAACTTGGCGTGACCCGGCGCACTGCGGACCGCGACTGGGCGTTCGCGCGCGCGTTCCTGCACGATGCGCTGGCCTGAGCCGCATGTCGCATCCCGACACTCGACAGCGTTCATTGCAGCGATGACCACGCCCTTGCCGCCAGCGGATTCGACCACGCAGAACGCCTTGCGCGAGGCTTTCGATGCGCTGCTGGACCTGCCGCCCGAGGCGAGGCAAGACTGGCTGCAGACGCATGTAACGGAACCCGGCCTGCGCGAACGCGTCCTGCGCCTGCTCGCCGCGCACGAAAGCCGCGGTTTCCTCGACACCGCCGCGGGCGTGCATGCGGCGCGCCTGGCCGCGCGCGATCTGGCGCCGGAAGGTTTGATCGGCAGCCGCATCGGCGCGTTCCGCCTGGTGCGCGCGCTCGGCCAGGGCGGCATGTCGGCGGTCTTCCTCGGCGAGCGCGAGGACGCGGATTTCCGCCAACTCGCGGCGATCAAGCTGCTGCGCCGCGGCCTGTACTCGGAACTCGAACAGCGCCTATTCCAGCGCGAACGCCGCGTGCTGGCGGCGCTGGAGCATCCCAACATCGCGCGCCTGATCGACGGCGGCGTCACCGCGGCCGGCGTTCCCTACCTGGTCATGGAATTCGTCGACGGTGCGCCGATCACGCGCTACGCCGACGCGCAAGACCTCGACGTGCGCGCACGCGTGCGCCTGTTCGCCGACGTGTGTCGCGCCGTCGCCGAGGCGCACCGCAACCTGATCGTGCATCGCGACATCAAACCATCGAACATTCTCGTCGCGGCCGACGGCACGGTGAAGCTGCTCGATTTCGGCATCGCCAAGCTGATCGAGGAAGGCGATACCGACGCGACCGGCACGGTCGGCGTGTTCACGCCCGACTACGCCGCACCCGAACAATTGCGCGGCGGCGCGATCACCACCGCGACCGATGTGTATGGCCTGGGCGTGCTGCTGCACGAACTGCTGCTGGGCCTGAAGCCCGGCGGCACGCCGACACGGCGGCCGTCCTCGCGCGTCAACGAGGTGGACGCTACCAGCATTCCGCGCATCGAGCGCGCGCGCCTGCGCAAGCTGCTGCGCGGCGACCTCGACAACATCCTGCTCAAGGCGCTGGCCGAGGAACCGCAACGCCGCTATGCCTCGGCCGGCGCACTCGCCGACGACATCGACAATTATCTCGCCGGCCGCGCGGTCGCGGCGCATCCGCCTTCGCGCGTGTATCGTGCGCGCAAGTTCGTGCAGCGCCACCGCGGCGGCGTTGCGGTGACCGTCCTGTTTCTCGCCGCGATATTCGCCGCACTTGGCCTTGCCGTGTGGCAGGCGCAGGTGGCGCGGCGTGAAGCGGCGCGTGCCAATACGGTGCGCGATTTCGTGATCGGCCTGTTCGACGCCGCACGCGCGCACTTGCCGCGCAACCAGCGGCCAACGCCCGAAGCGCTGGTGGACCAGGCGCAGCGCAACCTGGCCGCCGCCAGTCTGGATCCGCTCACACGCGCCGATCTGGCGCAGACCCTCGGCGAGGTCGAACTGTCGATGGCGCAATTCAAGCGCGCGCAAGCGTTGTTCGAAGAGGCCGGCCAGGCGGCGCACACGGCCGACGATGCGCGGGCCGTCCGCCGTGCGCGCGTGGCTGATGCACAAGCGCGCCAACGCGCCGGCGATAATGCCGGCGCCGTGGCCGAACTGTCGGCACTGATGCCCGAACTGCGCATCGCGCCAGACAACAGTCTGCTGCGTGCGCTGGCCGTGCAGGCCGCGGCGGATATGACGCTCGGCAAGCCCGACGCCGCGATCGCGGACCGGCGCGAAGCCGCCGCCGCGGCATCGCGACTGCACGGCAAGGGCAGCCAAGCGGCGCTGGCGGCGCAATTCGAAGTCGGCAACGCGCTGGCGCAGGCGCAGCGCTATCCCGAAGCGATCGCGATCCTGCAACCGGCGCTGACCGCGTGGCGTGCGCATCAGGGCCCCGAGGACGACCGCTATGTCGCAGCCTGCGAGAGTTTGGCCACGGCGAGCGACGGCGTCGGCGACCTGCCTGGCGCCGAGGCGCGCTTTCGCGAGCTGCTCGCGCTCAAGCAGCGCATCTACACCGCGCCGCACGACGCCATCGCCACGACCTTGCGTGATCTCGGCATAATCCTCGCGCGCGAGGAAAAGTTCGCCGAGTCCGAATCCCTGCTCGGCCAGGCGCTGGCGATGCAGAAGCAGGTGTTCGGCGGCGATCATGTGGAACTTGCCAAGACCTGGGACGCGCTCGGCAATGTCGCCGTCGACCAGCGCCACTTCGCCGACGCGCAGTCCGATTACGGCAATGCGATAAACATGTGCGAACGTGCCCACTTCGCCGACGAAGTATGTCCACGCGCGCGCAACAACCTCGGCATGGCCTATTACCGGCAGGGTCAGCTCGACGCGGCACGCAAGGAAATGACACTGGCCCTCGCCGAGCGCCGCGCCCTGTTCGGCAACGACCACCCGACTGTGGCGTTTTCGCTGTCGACCCTGGCCAACGTCGCGGCGAAGCAGGGCAACTTCAAGACCGCGGCCGAGGATTCCGCCGAAGCGCTGGCCGTGCTCAAGCGCGCCGGCCGCGGCGCCTCGCGCGAGGACGCGCTGATCCGCGAGGGTTATGCGCAGTCGCTGTGGCTGCTCGACCGCAATGCCGATGCCCTGCGCGAGATCGAGCGCACGCTCGCCGACTGGCAGCGCGTGGCGCCGCAAGACAAGGCGCGGCGGGTGACGATGCTGGTGCAGAAAGCGCAAATCCTGAACGACCTCAAGCGTCCGGACGATGCACGCGCCACCGCGATCGAAGCCATCGGTGTGGGTGCACCGGCCAGCGAACTGGCGCCGCAGACCCGGCAACTGGTGCGCGAGCTGTCCGGCCGGCCCGACGCCTATCCGGACACAGCGCCGCGCTGAGAAAGCGGCATGTCGCAATTCCCCGTCGTCCGGCGTTCCTCGCTGCAGCCGCGCCATCCGGCGCCGGCCGGCATTCGAGGAGGTGCGTCATGGGCCGTCTGCTTGCTTTGTTGTACGGGATACTCTGCTATCTGATTTTCTTCGCCACGTTTTTGTACGCCATCGCTTTCGTCGGCGGCGTCTTCGTGCCACTGTCGCTGGATTCGGACCCCGCCGGACCCTTCGCCGAATCCCTGCTTATCGACGCGATTCTGCTCGGCATCTTCGCCGTGCAGCACAGCGTCATGGCACGGCCCGCCTTCAAACGCTGGTGGACGCGCTTCGTGCCAAAATCCGTCGAGCGCAGCACCTACGTACTGTTTTCCAGCCTCGCCTTGATCTTGCTGTTCTGGCAATGGCGTCCGCTCGGCGGGATGGTCTGGCAGGTCGATAGCCCGGTTGCCCGCGACGTTCTCTGGGCGCTGTTCGCGTTCGGCTGGGCCACGGTGCTGATCGGCACGTTCCTGATCAGCCACTTCGACCTGTTCGGTCTGCGCCAGGTCTGGCTGAATTGGCGCCGGACTGCCTACACGCCGCCCGGATTCGTCACGCCGTTCTTTTATCGCGTAGTG
>DATIVQ010000396.1:0-2077 GCA_035465735.1 Rudaea sp. | reverse complement strand
TCTTCGGGCTTCGTCGAGGCAGGGGTCGAGTTCGGTGTCGAAACGGATGGGGCAACCGGTGTCGTGGCGGCCGGTGCAGTGCTTGCCTGCACGGTGGCGGGCGCGGCGACCACGGGCGGCGGTGCATCCAGCGGCGTGATGCGTGCCAGGTTCTGGTCGAAGCCCACGCGCAGGGCGACCAACACGGCAGGAACGATGATCACGCCGGTCAGGATCAGGTACAGAGCCGAGCCGGAATAGCGCTCGAACAGATAGCGCGGATGCGAGATCGTGCCATTCGTGGTCAGCGGCGGCAGTTCGGCATGATCCTTCACGACGCGCTCGGCGAGTACCTGCGGCAGGTCCAGCAATTGTAGGTACTTGCTCAGGTAGCCGCGCAGGAACACACCGTGCCCGATGCGCTCGAATTGTTCGGCCTCCAGCGCTTTCACGACCGTGATCGGCAGTTTGAGGGCATGTGAAACCGCATCGCAACTCAAACTTCGGGCCTCGCGCGCGGCACGCAGGCGCTGGCCCAGCGACGCGTCGAGCGCGATGGCCGGCGCGGGCGGACATGGCGGCAGAGATGGAGCCGGTTCGACTGAAACCGGCGACACATCGGACTCGATGCAAACCGGCAGCACGGTTTCTTCCGCGACCAGCTCGACTGGCATCGGAGTGGACGCCTTGGCATCAGTACCGGCCAGCGGCAACAGCGATTGCTGCTCCGTTGCTTCGACATTCGAGGTCGCATGCGAATGGAAGCGGAATTTGTTCTTGTGTTTGCGCTTGCTCATGGGACTACGGCGATTTGGGGGCGACGGAATCGAGCGAATGGGTTTGTTCGGAATCCGGGAAATCCTTGCGCAGGCGGTCAGCGTAGGCGCGCGCCGCATCCGCGTGGCCGAGTTTTACCTCGATGTTGCGCGCCAGAAGCAGGGCCGAAGGGTCCGCGTGCCCGAGCGCCTCGAAGCGCTGGATGAAGGCGCGCGCATGAAAGAAATCGTTCTTGCCATACAGTGTCTTGGCCATGTAGTACAAGGCCAGCGCGTTCTTCGGATCGACTTCCAATGCGCGGCGAAAATCGGTTTCGGCTTCGTCGAGACGCGCGCCACCACCATGGTCGATGAGGCACACCCCGGCGTTCGCATAGAGCACGGCCGGGGTCTTGTAGAACGGATCGCGCATGGCCTGGACGTAGTATTTCTGCGCCTCGTCGTATTGCCCTTCCGCGCACAGGAACTGGCCGTAATTGTTGTTTGTGTCGCCGGACTTCGGCGCCAGCTCGACAGCGCGTTTGTAGTGCTTGCCCGCTTCCTCGACGTTGCCGATGCGCTCGTAAAGCACGGCGATGACGGTGTGCGCGTCGACGTAGTTGTCGTCGTATTGCAGTGCCTTTTGCAGATTTTCCAGTGCCAGTTCGAGCTTGCCCTGCTGCATGTAGCGCTGGCCGAGTTCGACGCGGACATGCGCCGCGTCCTGGCGCTTTTCGGTCCTGGTATCGCCGACGCGCGTGCCGCCGCCGGTCGCCTGGCATGCGCTCAACAACACGGCACAAAACGCCGCCGCACAGATACCGCGCAGGAATTCATGCCGCATTGAGCGCTCCTTCTTCGAGACGGCGACGAAACTCGGCCTGCCGCCTGGTGCGATCGAGAACCTGGCCCTTCAATTGCCCGCAGGCCGCATCGATGTCGTCGCCGCGCGTGCGCCGCACCATCGTCAGCACGCCGGCGTCGAGCAGGATCTTCTGGAAACCGCGGATCGTGTCTTCGTCGGAGCGCTCGTACTGCGTGCCGGCAAAGGTGTTGAACGGAATCAGGTTGACCTTGCTTGGCACCTGGCGCATCAGCTTGACGAGTTGGCGCGCGTGCTCGGGCTTGTCGTTGACGTCCTTGAGCATTGTGTATTCGAACGTGATCGTCGTGCGCGCGCGGCGCGCGGCGAAGCGCTGGCAGGCGCCGATCAGTTCGGCGATCGGATATTTCTTGTTGAGCGGCACGATCTGCGTGCGCAGCTCGTCGTTCGGCGCGTGCAACGACACCGCTAACGAAACGTCGGCGACTTCGCCAAGTTTGTCGATCATCGGCACGAGGCC
>DATIVQ010000395.1:0-5322 GCA_035465735.1 Rudaea sp. | reverse complement strand
ACCTGGACCGTTACCAGTTGCGCCGATGCGAACATCGGCGATCCCGTGACCAGGACCGGGACCTTGCGCTTTGCGCTGCTGAATGCGACAAGCCCGGCCATCATCGACATGCACAGCCTGACGTGCAGCACGATCACGCTCGAGCTCGGGGAACTGACCACGAATATCGGCACGGTCTTCCTGACCGGGACTTCCCCGAATCCGCTGACCATCGACGCCTCTGCTTTGCCGACCGTCAATGGCCATTATCGCGTGCTTGCCCACACATCCACTGCCGCCGGCGCGACCCTTTACGCGGAGAACCTGCGCCTGACCGGCGGGCACGATTCGAGTCCCAACAAGACTGCCGGCGGCTGTCTTTATTCAGCGGGCTCGGTGGTCTTGCGCAACACCTATGTCGGGCACTGTTCCGTCACCAATAGTTCGACCATACATCCCGCTTACGGCGGCGGCATTTACGCCGTCGGCAATGTCGCGCTGTACGGCTCCACCGTTGCCTACAACTACGCCACTGCAAACGGCCAGGCGGGTGGCGGCGGCGGGATATTTACCCAGGGCAACCTGAATATCTACGCCGGCAGCGATATCCGTCAGAATTATGCCTACTCGAAAACCTGGTTTGCCCACGGCGGCAACGCACATTCCCGGGGAACGGCGACCATCAGTTCCAGTTACCTCGGCAGGGGCGGGGCAAAATCCGCCAGCTCGTCAGGAGAGGGTGGCGGCCTGTATGCGAAATCGAATGCCACGCTGACGAACAGCACGCTGGCGAACAATTACGCGAGCGGGGGTGTCATTGGCAGCGGAGGCGGCGTTTTTGCTTATGCCGATCTTTCCACGATGAACTCGGTCCTCAGCGGCAATGCCGCAGACATATTTGGCGCTGACGCTTATGTCCACGGTAGTTTGGTCGCCCGGTACAGTACGTTCAGCGGCAGTCACGGCAACACCGGCACTGAAACCCCTTCAGGTATCCAGGTCGACGGTCCGTCGGCACTGATATCGCGCTCGACCATCTCGGGGAACGCAGGACCCGGGGCCATGATGGAACCCGAGCAGCCGGCCGGATCCCAATTCCAGATTACCCTCAGCACGATCTCGGGCAACGCGTATGGCGGACTCGTGCTCGAAGGCGTGGCAACGGCCAAGTTCTACAGCTCGACCATCGCGTTCAACCGTTCGTCCGCCAGTGGCGCAGGAATATCCTTGCTTCCCTCGGCGAGTGGCATGGCGCTGACGCTGCAGAGCACGCTGATTTCCAACAACACCGCAAACGGCGCCGCCGACGATGTCAATGTGGAAAGCAACAATCCGTTCACGGTGAATGGCGGCAATCTGACGGCTCCGGCGAACAACCTGATATTTTACAGCGGCATCGCGGCGAACAAATTGCCGGGCGACACGATCATTGGCGCATGCCCGAACCTGGAACGCCTGCGCGACAACGGCGGAGCCACGCAGACGCACCGCCTGCTCAGCCACAGCGTGGCCATCGACACCGGCAACAATGCCGCCGGGGCCGCCTACGATCAGCGCGGCAAAAGCCTCCCGTATCTCCGGGTTTCGGGACCGCTGGCCGATATCGGCGCCTACGAAGTGCAGCAGAACGACATCATCTTCGGTACCGATTTCGAGGGATGCCCGTGATGTCCGTCGAGAACATCTTGGAGTAATTGAATGTACAGAAAAATCGAGGTATTGCGTCTTTCAGCCGGCAGCATCTACAAATTGCTCGCCATCGGTACGCTTTGCAGCATAGTCCCGTTCTGCGCGTTGATGGGAGTGTTTTCGTTGTTCGGTTCGCACACGCTTTCCTGGAACGATCAGCCGGTAACCGGCATTTCGGGCCTGCTGGCAGGGCCGTTCATCGGTGCTTTCATCGGCGGTTGTTTCGTCGCTCTTTGGGGATCGGTTTGCGTTCTGGGTTTGTGGGTCTATTCCAAATTCTTCAGCTACACGATCACGGTGCAGGAAATTCAAGCCGATTCCCGCAGCCATGTGCGCAACGACTGGCAGCCCGGAGCGAACGCGTGAAGAAATCCGAAATCGCGCGAAAGGTGAAATACCTGATGGCGCTGGGCAGCAGCAAGACCGAAGTGTATTCCGAGCTGTCCGGCCCCGGAGTGAAAGAGAGTCAATTGGCGTGGGCGATCGCGACCTACCCGGACCAAGTGCTGTACGAACGGAATAAGGGCAAGGTGCGTGCGTTGGCTGCTCTGCTGTCGGCCGAATCCATCGTTGGCATCTCGAGTTTCGTGCTGGTCAGTCGGATGCCCGGTAATGGCGCTGCGATTTTTGTCGGGCTCATAGCGCTCTTCCCGCTTCTGTTTGCATGGCGCTTTTGCCGACCGGACGCGGCGGCGTTTACCGGATATGTCGTCCTCGCGCTGGGCTTCGTCATGAACCAGGTGTTGTTGCAATTCAAGCTGACCGTGGTCGGCGCAATTTGGGGATTGTCGAGTGGTCTGGAAATGTTGAAGATGCTCGCCGACCAGGTTGTGTCGACCCCTGCCAGCGAATACCTTGGCCTTGCGCTCGGCTTGATCCAGGTCGGTTGCGTCTGGGAGGTCAAACGCAGACTTTTTCCTGAACTGGGCCTGTTCGGAGCGAAGAAGCGCCGTGGCCGATATATGTATTCGATCTGAGCCCATTTTGTCTGGGCGAATGTCTCTTGGCGAGAAAGTGCAAGGCCCGCATCGGTCAAGTCGCGAGCGCGCCCGTCACCCAGCCACGTAGAGTCGGCTTGTCGGCAAAGTACGCGCATACAACAAGGGATCGAAAGTGCTTGCCAGCATCCGCGGCAAACGCGAAACTTGCGTGACTTTCGGCTCAGGAACCGGCCAGTGGCCAACTTCGAACTGTTCAAGCGCCTCTTCGGCAATAGTCAGGATCGCCGCGAAAAACCGCGCGTCAACGCGCGCGAAGGCACGGTGGTCCTGATCGTCGACGATTCGCCGACCATCGTGGCGATGTTGCGCAAGTTCCTGCAGCAAAGCGGCTATCAGACGCTGGAAGCAGGCGATGCGGAAAAGGGCATCGAGATCGCGCGCGCACATCGCCCGCATCTGATCTTCCTCGACATCGTCCTTCCCGGCATGAACGGCTTCGCCGCGCTGCGCATCCTGCGCAAGGATCCGGTTACGCTCGGCATTCCCATCGTGATGATCAGCGGCAACGAGCAGGCGACCGAGCAGTTCTACGCGCAGCGCATCGGTGCCGACGACTTCATGAAAAAACCCTTCTCGCGTTCCGAAGTATTCGCGCGCATCGAGCGTCTGCTCGATGTGGACATGGTGCCCAAGCGTCCGCCGCCGATCCCGTCGGCACCGCGAGCGTAAGCATGCGCATGCGCGGCGCCGCGTGGTGGGCCGTGCTGGTGCTCGGCGGATGCGCGCAGATCGCCAGGCCGCCGTCACCTGGCGTGCCCGGACAGGTGCCGCAACCGCTTCCCGCCTACGAAACCGTGCAGGGCCGCAGCCCGGATGTGGTCGCACGCCTGCGCGCCGCACCAGCACCCGCTAATCCCGATGTGGCTGATGGCGCCACGCCCGATGGCGACGAGACCCTGCTGCGAGCGCAGGGACTGGTGAAAATCGGCATTGGCCACTACCCGGGCGGCGATCTGGCTGCGTTGCGCGACACTGTCGCCAGGCAGGCGCGCAAGGTCGGCGCGGACAAGGCCCTGATCTATCCGCCGCAAGCTTTCGGCGCGCCGGCGCTGGCGCAGTTCTTCGTGCGCTTGCACTTGCCGTTCGGCGCAAATTTCCGCGACCTCACCGACATCGAGCGCCAGACCCTGGGCAGCGACGGCGTCGAGATCGGCGAGGTCGTCGGCGGCACGCCGGCGTCCGAAGCGAATCTGCGCGAAGGCGATTACGTGCTCAAGTTCAACAATATGCCGGTGCACGACAGGGCGGGGTTTCAGGCGCTGCTGCAGGAGCACATGGGCCGGCGCGTCACCCTTACCATTCGCCGCAACGGCACAACGAGGAAGCGCCTGGTCGTGCTTGGCACGCTGCCGCCTGCAGGCGCGCACTGACTGCCGACACTTGACGCATGCGTCGTCCAAGTTCCCAATCGAGTTTTTGTCCACGTACGGAGCTCCGCCATGAACCGCTTTGCGTTGCGGCCGCAGCTTGCGGCCTTGTCCATGCTGCTATGCATTGCCGCCGCACCGGCGCCGAGTACTGCAGCAGAAACCGGCGATGCGGCATTGCTCGGTTTCACATCCGACGGTGCGGCCGCGCAACGCCGGCTCGAACAGCGTTTCGATGCGCAGTTGAGCGCGAGTGAAATGCGCGACTGGCTGAAGAGACTCGCGGCCGAACCCAATCAGGTCGGCTCGCCGCACGACAAGGCCAACGCGGAATTCGTGCTGTCGCTGTTCAAGCAGTGGGGCTGGGACGCGCATATCGAAACGTTCGACGTGCTGTATCCGACGCCAAAACAGGTGTCGGTGGAGATGGTCTCGCCGACTTCGTTCAAGGCCGCGCTACACGAACCGCCGGTCGCGGGCGACGCGACGTCGGCGTTGTCCGGCGCATTGCCGCCATACAACGTCTACGGCGCCGACGGCGACGTCACCGCCGAACTCGTCTACGTCAATTACGGCATGCCCGACGACTACAAGGAACTTGCGCGCCGCGGCGTCGACGTGAATGGCAAGATCGTCATCGTGCGCTACGGCGCAGGCTGGCGCGGCCTGAAGCCCGAACTCGCCCACGAACACGGCGCGGTCGGTTGCCTGATCTATTCCGATCCGCGCGATGACGGTTACTTTCAGGGCGACGCCTATCCCAGGGGTGGCTGGCGTCCGCCCGCAGGCGTGCAACGCGGCTCGGTCGCGAAGATGCAGTTGTATCCGGGCGATCCGACCACGCCCGGTTACGGTTCGGTGCCGGGCGCGAAGCACCTTGCGGCCAAGGATGCCAAGACGGTACTGAAGATTCCGGTGCTGCCGATTTCCTACGCCGACGCGACGCCGCTGCTGAAGGCGCTTGGCGGGCCGCTTGCGCCGGAAAGCTGGCGCGGCGCATTGCCGATCACCTATCACATTGGCGCGGGTCCGGCGAAAGTGCACATGGTGGTGAAATCGGACTGGAGTCTCAAGCCGGTCTACGACGTCATCGCGACGATCAAGGGAGCGCAGGAGCCGGATCGCTGGATCGTGCGCGGCAACCATCGCGACGGCTGGGTGTTCGGCGCCTGGGATCCGCTTGCCGGCACCATCGCCATGCTCGGCGAAGCCAAGGCCATCGGCGCGCTGGTCAAGTCCGGTTGGAAACCCAAGCGCACGCTGGTCTACGCGAGCTGGGACGGCGA
>DATIVQ010000394.1:0-1742 GCA_035465735.1 Rudaea sp. | reverse complement strand
CAGGATCATCCCTCCAATCCGTCGCCTGCCATCCACGCTGCGCATGTGCAAGAGGCCACGGCTGCGACGGCGGACCGCGGTGGCAAACGCTGGGCGACCGATCCCGCCTTGCGCGACGGCATGCGCCGCGTCCGCCAGGGTGTGCAGGCGCTGGAACGCGATGTAGGTGGGCGTCCGGATGCTGCCAAGGCAGCGGACATCGACGGCGCCGTGAACTACATGATCGCCCACTGCCAGCTCGAGCCCGACGCGGATGCGGCCCTGCATGGCCTGCTGGCGAAGTTCCTCGTCGGCGCCGATGCGGCGCGTACCGGCAAGAACATTGCTGCCGCGCTGGCGGACATGCAAGGTGCGTTGAAGCAGTATCCGCGGTTGTTCGACGATCCGACCTGGGACGTGCCGGCGGACTAGCCCGCGGTCACCGTCTTCCACAGCGCATCGACGCGTTTTTCCACATCGGGATCCGGCCGGATCGGCCGGCCCCAGGCGCGCGAGGTTTCGCCCGCCCACTTGTTGGTCGCGTCGATGCCGAGCTTGGAGCCCAGGCCCGCGACGGGACTGGCGAAGTCGAGGTAATCGATCGGCGTGTTCTCGACCAGAAGCGTGTCGCGCGCCGGGTCGACGCGCGTGGCCACGGCCCAGATCACCTGCGACCAGTCGCGCGCGTCGATGTCCTCGTCGACCACGACCACGAACTTCGTGTAGGTGAACTGGCGCAGGTACGACCACACGCCCATCATCACGCGCCGCGCATGGCCGGCGTACTGCTTGCGGATGCTCACGACCGCAACGCGGTACGAGCACGCTTCCGGCGGCAAGTGGAAATCGACGATCTCGGGAAACACTTTCTGCAGGATCGGCACGAACACCTCGTTCAGCGCCAGCGCCAGCACCGAGGGTTCGTCGTGCGGCGCCCGGCCCATGTAGCTGCCTTGGTAGATCGCATCGCGGCGCAGGCGCAGGCGCTCGATGGTGAAGACCGGGAAACGGTCCTGCGCGTTGTAGTAGCCGGTGTGGTCGCCGAACGGACCTTCGAGCGCTGTGTCGTCCGGATGGATGAATCCTTCGAGCAGGATCTCGGCGCCGGCCGGCGCGTCCAGGCCAGTCAGCTCGCTGCGCCACACGCGCGTGCGCTGCCCGCGCAGCAGCCCGGCGAATTCGAATTCGGACAAGGTATCGGGCACCGGTGCCACTGCGGCGAGCAAGGTGGCGGGATCCGCGCCGATCGCTACCAGCAGCGGAAACGGTTCGCGCGGATGCGCGGCGCGCCAGTCGGCGTAGTCGAGCGCACCGCCGCGATGCGGCAGCCAGCGCATGATGACGCGGTTAGGACCGACGACCTGCTGGCGGTAGATCGCCACGTTCTGGCGCGGCTGGCGCGTGCCGCGGGTGACGACCAGGCCGAGGGTGATCAGCTTGCCGGCATCGTCCGGCCAGCAGTGCTGGATCGGCAGGCGAGCGAGGTCGATGTCGCCGCCCGCGACGGTCTCGTCGAGGAACTCGGCCTCGCGCACGATTCCCGGCGCGACGTGCGCGAGCTGGGCGAGTTCTGGCCACTGCGCCAGCGCTTCGCGCAGGCTCGACGGCCAGCGCGGTTCCTTGATCGCGGCGAGCAAGCGGCCGAGTTCGCGCAAGGAGGCGAGTGGCCGTCCGGCCAGCGCCAATTCGATGCGGTGGCGATTTCCGAACAGGTTGCCGAGGAATGCATGTGCCGAGCCGGCGGGGCGCTCCATCAGCAGCGC
>DATIVQ010000393.1:0-2162 GCA_035465735.1 Rudaea sp. | reverse complement strand
TCGGATTCGTCGCTATCGGTGGTTTCGTGCAGGTCGATGTGCACGACAACGCGTTCGCGCAGTGGTGCGACGAGGCGTATCAGGGCCGCCGATTCGGGCGCCGGACTGTTCTCGCGGAACGATCGGTTGGGATCGATCGCCAGCGGATTCCAACGGTGGATGCGCTCGTAAGCCCAGGGACTCACGCACGGGGCGACGAGAACATCGATCCTCCCGGCATAGTCCGTCATATGATTTTCGACGAATTGCAGCGCACCATGCACGCCGCTGGTTTCGTAGCCGTGCACGCCGCCGGTGACCAGCGCCAGCGCACGCGACTTGTTCCAGTCGCGGTTGCGGATCGCGAACAGCGGGAAACTTTCCGGCGGATAGTCGAGACGGCCGTATTCGCTTACGTCGAAGCGCGCGTGCAGTGCGTCGACCCGGCTCGCCACCTCGTCCGTATAGCTGCGCCGCTTTCTCTGGCACGCCAGCCATTGCGCCTTTTCGGCATCACCCCACGGTGTGCCGGCAGTGCCGATCGGATAAACCTCGGTCATGTTGAATCCGCCCCAAGCCTGCCACTCGACAGGACCTGCACTCTAGCATCCTCATTGCGCATTGCCGGAGTCAGCTCTCTCGCCGCAGCGCCTGATTGACGACTTTGCGGATCAGGGCCGGATAATCGATGCCCGCCTTCAGCGCCGACTGCGCCAGTTCGTCGTCCTTGGCAATGCAGGGGTTGGCGTTGGGTTCAATCACGTAGACGTTGCCGGCAGCCGTCACGCGCAGGTCGAAGCGCGCATAACTGCGGATATTGAGCGCGCGGTAGGCACGCTTGCACACATCATCGATGTGCTTTTGCAGTTCCGGCTCCAGCGCCTTGGCGAAATGGTTCTTGATGCCCCAGCGCTTGCGATAGGCATCGTCCCACTTGGCCTTGTAGGTGGCGATGCGCGGTTCGTCCTCGGCCATCTGCCCGAACGTCATCTCGCGCGCGGGCAACACGCGCATGGCGCGATCGCCGATGACGCTGACGTACATCTCGCGCCCGTCGATGTATTCCTCGGCGATGGCATCCAGATTCATGCGCTCGTGGATCATGCCGATGCGCGCCAGGAAAGCCGCCTCGTCGTCGACGATCGAGGCCTGCGAAATGCCGCGCGACGCTTCTTCGGTGAGCGGCTTTACGATGCACGGCAGTTTCAACGTCTTCGGCAGCCACACCTTGCGGCTGCGGTAAAAAACATGAAAGCGCGGCGTGCGCACGCGGTGGAAGCGCAGGATCTTCTTGCACAGGCTCTTGTCGTTGCACAGGAACAGCGCATGCGAGCTGGAGCCGGTACATGGCACGCCGAGCAGTTCCATCGTCGCGACGATGTTCTTGTCCCAGTGCGGCGCGTTGCGGAATGTTTCGCACAGATTGAAGATGACGTCCGGCCTGATGTCGCGTACCGCATCCAGCAACGGTCGAATGTCGTCGAACAGACTCAGGCGATGTACCTCGTAGCCGCATTCGAGCAGTGCCTGCCAAACGTCGTTCTCGGTATAACTGCCATCCGGATCGGCGAATTCAGCGGCAAAGTCGTAATCGGGCTTCACCGCGTAGGGCAGGTCGAACACCATCAATACGCGCGTCGGCATGGCTACAGCTCTCCACGCAAGCGTGTGGTGTAACGGTAGTTCATCATCAATGTCGTCAGGTAAGTCGCCAGCTTCAACAACGCCTGCGCATCGGTCTCGTCGCTGACCAGGCGCAACGCGCGACTGCGCGCGAGGACCGCGTTGTAGACCTCATTGACCATGAAGCGCCGCTCGCCCGTCCAGTTCGCCACCGTGGTCAGCAAGGCCTTGCGGTGGGCGCGCAGTAGTTTCGCGAGCGGCAGCCGCGTATCGACTTCCGATTTCGCCGCATCGAACATGCGCAGCAAGTTGGCATCGTGGAATTCGGGAAAATCCTCGGCCTCCACGGCACGGCGCTTCTGGTAATAGTGTTTGAGCGTGCTGCGAATCGTTGACGCCTTCCACAACATCCGACCGGCTGCCCGCAACGGCGGCTTGCCGGCAATGCCGGCCATGAGCTTGTCGACGAACAGCAGCTTGTCGAGCGCCTTCCATCCCTTGTATTTGCCGCGCCAGTCCAGATCCGGCGTCAGCCACACCGCGAACGTTTCGACGAAGTC
>DATIVQ010000392.1:0-3636 GCA_035465735.1 Rudaea sp. | reverse complement strand
CTATTCCGCGGCGGGAGGCATCACTGGGTCGATTCGAAGCCGTTGCAAGACACGGTGTCGAACTGGAAGCAGGCGGGCGAGATCTCGTACGCACCCAGGTCGCGCGGGCCGAAGCGATTGGTGGCATCGGCCTTGTCCACCTCGCGCGGGCGACGGTCGAGATCGGTGCTGCCGGTTTCGTTGCCGGTTGGCGCGTAGTCCACGGCGGGCGAGGTGACTTGCAGATGAAAGTCGCCGGTGTCGGAACCCACGAACACGGGATCGGCATACATCACCGTGCCATCGGTCGGCAACTTGGGGCCGCTGAGCACGAGGTATTGCGCGGTCAGGCCCGCTGCCGCCGACGGATTCCAGACGTCCAGACCGCTGGCCTCGGCGACGATGCTGCGGGTCAGACTCAAGCCGGAGTCGAACGCGAACACGCTGGCGCCGCCGATGTTGTTGACGGCGAACGTGCAGCCGTCGAACGACGCGGCCGTCCCCTGCAAGTTCACCAACTCGTTCAAGGTCAGGTTTTCGTCCAGCAGGCACTGGCTGAACGCGAGGCTGGCGCCTGCGGCGTTCTGGGCATGGATCATGGAGCCACCGCCGTTTTGTTCCAGGTGCAGGCGTTGTGCCTGCACCTGCGCACCCGCGCCGTTGATCTCGATGACGGCCGCATTCGTGTAATGGTTGCTCGCATCCAGACCGGAGTTGCCGGTCAGCCAGGCGCCGCTGAAGACATTGGGTACGGCACCCAGTGCGGCCACGGCGGCCGGATCGCACTCGGCGTCACTGGCCGGGTTGACCAGCAGGCGGCCATAGTCGCCGACCTGGATCGCGGATCCTTCCTGCGGAGCATGGTTACCGGCCAGATCGATGTCGAACAGGCAGGCGGTGGCATGCAGGCTCGCGCTGCCGGGATACACGTACAGTCCGCCGCCCCATTGCGCCGCCGTATTGTTGCTCAGGGTCAGCGGTTGCGAGCCGACGATGTTGAACAGGCGCACGACCGCATTGCCGCTGCTGTCGGGGACCGCCGCGATGCCGCCGCCGAACAGGCCGGAGGAATTGCTGTCGATGGCCTCGCCCGCCATGCCGATGTCGGCCACGGTGCCGCCGCCGACCGCGATGCCGCCGCCTTCTTGTTGCGCCACGTTATTCTGAACCTGGGCATTGTCGGTGACGGCGATGAGATGCGTGTTGCCATCCACGTAAATGCCGCCGCCCAAATCGCTGGCGTGGTTCTTGTAGACGCCCGTGAACAAATACGGATCGTTCGCGACCGTCACGTCGATGTGACCGATGAACGAACTGACCGCGCTGACGCCGCCGCCGCTGGCGGCAAAGTTGTCGTGGATCAACACGCCGTCCAGGGTCAGGCTGCCGTCGCCGTAGAAGGCCACGCCACCGCCGTAACCGCCGCTGTTGTCCAGCAGTTCGACGTTGTCGAGCGTGACCTGGGTGGCGTTGCCGAAGATGCCGATGCCGCCCCCGCCGCTCAGCGAATTGCTCGCGCCGACTCCGCCGCCGATGACCAGGTTCCGGAAGCCCACGGCGCCGCCGCTCGTCACGTAGAACACCGGGTGAATGCCGTCGCCGCTGACGCCGATTTTCGCCGGCGGCCCGCCACCACCGCAGCCGGTGGAAGGGTCGCACACCACGGGCGGCGCGTTGCAGGTGGCGGTACTGCCGACGATGTTCACCGCCTTGTCGACGGTGATGGCTTGGCCGCTGTAGGTCAGTTCGCTGGTCAGGACGATATTGGTGCCCGGACATACCGCGCTTTCGATCGCGGTCTGGATATCGGCGGTGTTGCACTGCGCGTCGTTGCCGACATAGACGTCATGCTCCACCGGCAGGCAGACGGCGCGGGCATGGCCGGCAGCGGCGAACAGCGCGATGCTCGTGACAAGACGGAAAGAACGCATGGCGATTCCTCGAGTGCGGCCCCTGCGCTGACGTTCAACGCTGCCCGGCGGGGAATTGCGACATGGCCGGTTCGGCTGTCTTGCGCGGCAGCGGCACGAGCATGCGCACGCGGCGCTGGTAGTCGCGGTAGGGTTCGCCGATGCTGGCGGCGAGGTCGTGTTCCTCGAACTGCAGCGCGACCAGGATGTACGCCGTCGTCGCGATCGCGAAGACGAGGTGCGCGAGCGTCATTTTCGGCGTGGCCCAGAATGCGACGATGAAACCGAGCATGATCGGGTGCCGCACCACGCGATAGAAGAATGGCGTCACGAATCCGGGCGGCGTGTAGGGAGTGCGGCGCCAATTCAGCCAGACCTGGCGCAGGCCGAACAGGTCGAAGTGGCTGATCAGGAACGTGCCAACCAGCACCGTGGCCCAGCCGAGCGCGAAGAGCGTCCATAGCAGGTCGCGAGCCATCGGCGCGTCGACCTGCCAGACCGCACCGCCGAGCGGACGCCATTGCCAGAACAGCAAGATCAAGGCGAGGCTGGAAAACAGTACATAGGTGCTGCGCTCAATGGATCTGGGCACGAAGCGCGTCCACCAGCGCTTGAACGCGGGCCGCGCCATGACGCTGTGCTGAACGGCAAAAATTCCGAGCAGAGCCGCGTCGATCAGCAGCGATTCCACGAAGGGTCCGGCGGGGTCCGAATCCAGCGAAAGCGGCACGTAGACGCCACCGACGAAAGCGATGGCGTACAAAAACGTGGCGAAAAAAATCAGATAGCAGAGTATCCCGTACAACAAAGCAAGCAGACGGCCCATGACGCACCTCCTCGAATGCCGGCCGGCGCCGGATGGCGCGGCTGCAGCGAGGAACGCCGGACGGCAGGAAATTGCGACATGCCGCGTTCTCAGCGCGGCGCTGTGTCTGGATAGGCGTCGGGCCGGCCGGACAGCTCGCGCAGCAGTGCCTTGGTCTGCGGGGCCAGTTCGCTGGCCGGCGCGTCGACGGCGATGGCGTCGAGCGCGGTGCGGCGAGCGTCGTCTTCACGCTTGAGGTCGCGCAGGATCTGCGCTTTCTGCACCAGCATCGTCACCCGGTGCGACTTGTCCGCCGGCGCCACGCGACGCCAGTCGGCGAGCGTGCGCTCGATCTCGCGCAGGGCATCGGCATTGCGGTCGAGCAGCCACAGCGACTGCGCATAACCCTCGCGGATCAGCGCGTCCTCGCGCGAGGCGCTGCGGCCGGCGCGCTCGAGCACGGCCAGCGCTTCGGCGGAATCCTCCGCCGCGGTCTTGTAGTTGCCCTGCTTCGCCGCGACGTTGGCCAGGGTCGAAAGCGAAAACGCCACAGTCGGGTGGTCGTTGCCGAACAAGGCGCGGCGCTCGGCGAGGGCCAGTGTCATTTCCTTGCGTGCTGCGTCGAGCTGACCCTGCCGGTAATAGGCCATGCCAAGGTTATTGCGCGCGCGTGGACATACTTCATCGGCGAAGTGGGCACGCTCGCACATGGCGATCGCATTGCCGTAATCGGCCTGCGCGTCGGCAAAATGGCGCTGGTCGACGGCGACATTGCCGAGCGCGTCCCAGGTCTTGGCAAGTTCCACATGATCGCCGCCGAACACCTGCTTCTGCATCGTTAGCGCCTGGCCGAGCAGGGCTTCGGACTCGGCGAACTTTTCCTCGCGAGCGAGGATGGTGCCGAGATCGCGCAAGGTCGTGGCGATGGCGTCGTGTGGCGCG
>DATIVQ010000391.1:0-9081 GCA_035465735.1 Rudaea sp. | reverse complement strand
GGTCGCTGATCCGACCAACTTCAGCGATCCCAAGGTGGCGATGAATGCGCTCGACGGTTTTTCGACGACCGCGCCATGGAGCACCACGTTCAGCGCCGCGCCGAAACCCGCGACCATCATTCCCGGTCCCGGCGGCACGGTACGCGTGTTCCAGGTCACGCTGACCGGCCCCGGCGGCGGCGTCACCGGCATTACGCGCGAGCTCAAGGCGCCGCAGGACTTTGTCGCCGTGATGTCGCCGTCGGATACGAGCGGTCGCACGCTGGCGATCATCCCGACCCATCCGCTGCAGCAGTTGACCTCGTACATGGTCGTGCTGCTCGGCAACGGCGGCAAGCTCAATCCGGCGCCGGCGCCGAGCATCACCGACGGCACCGGCAACGATGTCACGCCGGATACGACGTATTTCCTCGCCAAGCGCACGAGTCCCCTGTGCGTCAATGGCGCCTCCACCGATCCGCTCCTGCCCGCGTCGCAGGCTTGCGCGCTCGAGCCGCTGCGCCAGCTCGTCAATTCGCAGGAATTCGCCGTCGACAATTTCGACGGTGCTTCCACCGACCAGCGCATCGTGCTGTCCTGGGTGGCAACCACGCAGGCCGTCACGCCGGTGATGCAGGCCGTGCAGGGGCGCATCGAACAGACCCCGGCGCCGCAGGCACCGCTGGCGCCGACCGGCCTTGATCTTTCCAAACTTGGCGTGGGTCTGCCGCCGGTCGCGGACATCTATGTGGGCGTGCTGCCGGTTCCGTATTACCTCAGCGCGCCGTCCGCATCCGATCCACTCGCGTTCAACACCGGTTTCTGGCAAGCGGCGCCGGGGGCCTACGTGCCACCGTTCAATGCCGTCGGCCTCGACCCGACCTCGACGAACGTCACGTTTGCCAATCCATTCCCGGTCGCGAAGTCCACTCAGGTCATTCCGGTGCTGCTGACCGTGCCGAATGCGAATTCCGGCAAGGCCAAGCCCGCCGCCGGCTGGCCGGTGGTGATCTTCCAGCACGGCATCACGCGCAACCGCACCGACATGTTCGCAATCGCCGCTACGCTCGCGGCACAAGGCTTCGCAGTCATCGCCATCGATGCACCGTTGCACGGCATCACCGACCCGACCAACCCCTTCTTCCACAACCAGCTGTTCAGTGGCACGGCCGCCGCCGGTCTTGTCACGGGTGAGCGTACTTTCGATGTCGACTTCCAGAACAACACGACCGGCGCGCCCGGTCCGGACGGCACGATCGATTCGTCGGGCGCGTACTTCATTGATCTTGGCCATCTGCTGACCGAGCGCGACAACCTGCGCCAGGCCAATTCCGACCTGATGGAGCTGACCCGCGCGATTCCGGGCATGAGTCTGGACGGCAAGACCGCCGCCTTCGACGGCTCGCGCATCGAATTCGTCGGCCAATCGCTGGGTTCGATCATCGGCACCGCGTTCATGGCCATGGACCCGCACGTCAACGTAGGCGTACTCAACGTGCCGGGCGGCGGCCTCGTCGGCCTGCTAGACGCTTCGCCCACGTTCGGTCCGATCATTCACGCCGGTCTCGCACAGGCCGGCCTGCAACAGGGCACACCGCAATACGACCAGTTCCTTGTCGCTTCGCAGACGATCATCGACTCCGGCGATTCGATCAACTTCGCCTTCGCCACCGCGGGCAAGAGCATCCTCGCCCAGGAAGTGGTGGGCGACGCCAGCCATCCGTCCGACCAGGTGATCCCGAACACGGTGGCGACTTCGCCGACGTCCGGCACGGAACCGTTGCTGGCCGCGCTTGGCCTGGCGAGCATCAAGGCCACGACACAGGCCGCGAGCATCCGGGGCGTGGTGCGCTTCACCCAGGGTACGCATGGTTCGCTGCTGGATCCGACCAGTTCCCCCGCGGTCACCGCGGAAATGCAGGGCGAGATGGCCAGCATGATCGCTTCGGGCGGTCAGGCCGTGATCGTCTCCAATCCTTCCGTCATCGTCAGCCAGTAACCGGGGATACCCATCATGACCACCAACCACAACATCGCTGTGCGTTCCCGCCTGCTGCCGCGCGGACTTAGTGCAGGAATCGCCCTGGCCCTGGCGGGTGTGGCGATTTCGCCCGCCCACGCCGTCGAGTTCGGCGACCCCGACGGCTGGCACGGAACCGTGAATACGACGCTGTCCTACGGCGTATCCGTGCGCACTTCCGATCCAAGTTCCCAACAAATCGCCAAGGCCTACTACAACCCGCTCGTTGGCACGCTGCCGAACGCGCAGCAACGCACGGCCAAGGGCGCGTTTTCGGCCAATCATGACGATGGCGACCTGAACTACGGTGCCGGCAGCGCGTTCTCGAATGCGGTCAAGGCCACCTCGGAACTGCACCTGGATTACGGCCAGAACATGGGCGCCTTCGTGCGCGCCAGCTATTTCTACGATTTCGCCAACGCCGGCAACGACAAGTTGACCGCGTTGGCCGAGAAACAGGTCGGTAAGCGCTTCCGCATCCTCGACTCGTTCGTGTACGACAACTTCGACATCAGCGGCCACACCGGCTCGGTGCGCTTCGGCAAGCAGGTATTGAACTGGGGCGAAAGCACATTCATCCAGGGCGGCATCAACGCGATCAACCCCTACGACGTGTCGCAGTTGCATGTGGCCGGCGCGGAGCTCAAGGAAGCCTACCTGCCGGTCAACATGCTGTGGGGTTCGTTCAGCCTGACCGATCGCTGGTCGGTCGAAGGCACCTACCTGCTCGAGTTCGCGCAGACCAATCCCGATCCGGCCGGCACGTACTTCTCGACCAACGACTTCGCCACGATCGGCGGCACGTACGCGTCTTTGCCGTTCGGCCTGATCCCGCAGCCGGTGAAGAACGCGCAGAATTATTCTTCCGTCTGTTTCAACGGCGCGGCCAGCGACAACAGCGTGTTCGGCGGCGGTACCGTTTTCAACAACCCGCTGTTGGCCGAATCCTGTGCCGAAACCGTGCCGCGCCTGCCCGACAAGTATCCGGGCGAATACGGTCAGTACGGCGTAGCGGCGCACTATGCGTCCAGCTTCTTCAACAACGCCGAATTCGGCTTTTACTACGTCAACTACAGCAGCCGCCTGCCGTTGATCAGCGGCGAGACCGTGACCAACACCAGTCCGACCAGCGCCGGCTATTTCGTCGAGTATCCGCGCAACATCCACCTGTACGGCGTCAGCTTCAACACCCAGCTCGAAGGACCGGACATCGCCCTGCAGGGTGAATTGAGCTACCGCCCGAACCAGCCGCTGCAGATCGACGCGGTCGAACTGCTGTTCGCCGGCCTGTCGCCGCTGAATGCGCTGATTCCCGCGCCGGGCAACCGCTTCGTCAGCCAGCTCGGCAATTACGGTCCGGGCCAGTACATCCGCGGCTACACGCGCAACAAGGTGTCGCAATTGCAGTTTACCGCGACCAAGGTGATCGGTCCGGAAAATTGGTTCCACGCCAACCAACTGCTGCTGATCGGCGAAGTCGGCGCGACCAATGTCTGGAACCTGGCCAACCAGTCGGACCTTCGCTACAACGCCGACGGCACCGACACCGGTGGCGGCGCGGACGTGACCAGCGGCAACCTCAACAATCCGCAAACGCAGACCCATGGCTTCCCGACCGCGTTTTCGTGGGGCTACCGCATCGCGGCCAAGGCCGACTACAACAACGCGTTTGGCACCGCGTTCACGCTGTCGCCACTGCTGGCGTTCAACCAGGATGTCAACGGCACCACGCCAGGACCGGGCGGCAACTTCATCGACGGCCGCAAGTCCATCACGCTCGGCCTGCAGGCCAATTTCCTGGACAAGTGGATCTTCGACCTGAACTACACGAACTATTTCGGCGGCGGCGAATTCAATTTGCTGCAGGACCGCGATTTCGCATCGTTCGTGGTCAAGTATTCCTTCTGACGCATTGACGGGGAGACAAAAAATGATTCGATTCCAGCACTGCAAACTTGCGGCCCTGATCGCCTGCGCGGTATTCGCCGTCGGCGCGCAGGCCAAGGCCCCGCCCGCGCAAGTCGCCGAACTCGGTGCCACCGGTACGCCGCTCACGCCGGTCGGCGCAGAACGCGCCGGCAGCAAGGACGGCGTCATTCCGGAATGGACCGGCGGCATCACCTCGCCGCCGGCTGGATACAAGGCCGGCATGCACCATCCTGATCCGTTCCCGAACGACAAGCCGCTGTTCACGATCACGGCGAAGAACTACAAGGATTACGCGGACAAGCTTTCCGCCGGCCAGATCGCCATGTTCCAGAAATGGCCCGACTGGCGCATGGTCGTCTATCCGACGCGGCGCAGCGCGAGCTTCCCGCAGCGCACCTACGAGATGACGAAGAAGAACGCCGCGACCGGCGAACTCGTCGACGACGGCGAGGGCGTGGCCGACGTGGCCGAAGGCTTCCCGTTCCCGATCCTGGACAAGGACCCGAAGAAGGCCGGCATGGAGGCGATCTGGAACCACAAGCTCAAGTTCAAGGGCGTGAGCTTCGAGCGCTGGAACGACCAGGCCATTCCGACCTCGTCCGGCCAGTACACCCTGATCCGCTTCCACGAGTTCGGCCTGGGCCTGTACTACAAGCCCGGCAACACGCTCAAGGACATCCACAACATCCTGCTGTACTTCCTCGAAGACGTGGTTTCGCCGCCGCGCCTCGCCGGCCAGGTGCTGCTCGTGCATGAAACCCTGGATTCAAAGAAGGAGCCGCGCCAGGCGTGGATCTACAATCCCGGCCAGCGCCGCGTGCGGCGCGCGCCGAACGTGGCCTACGACAATCCCGGCACCGCGTCGGACGGCTTGCGCACGAACGACATGACCGACATGTTCAACGGCGCATTGAACAAGTACAACTGGAAGCTGATCGGCAAGAAGGAAATGTACGTGCCGTACAATTCCTACAAGGCGCACAGCGACAAGACCCTAGTCAAGGACCTGATCCAGCCGCACTTCATCAATCCGGACCTTCTGCGCTACGAGTTGCACCGGGTCTGGATCGTCGAAGCCGACCTCAAGCCCGGCCAGCGCCACATCAATCCCAAGCGCACTTTCTACCTCGACGAGGACAGTTGGCAGATCCTGGAGATCGACCACTACGACAGCCAGATGAAGCTGTGGCGCTACTCCGAGGCGCCGAGCGTGAACTACTACGAAGTGCCGGTGTTCTGGTCGACGCTGGAAATCCACTATGACCTGAAGGCCGGACGCTATCTGGTGCAGGGCCTGGACAACCAGGAACCGGAATACAACTTCTCGTATCCGGCCACGCCCGAGATGTTCTCGCCGCAGGCCTTGCGCACACGCGGCATCCAGTAAGCGCTTGCATTTGAAAACGGCAATCCGGCATCGGCCGCCCCTCTGGGCGGCCGATGCATTTTTGGAGTAACGTAGCGCGGGCAAAGCGCAAAGGGGCGGGCGATGAAGCGATCCGGTTTTTCCCGTTGGCAACTCACGGCGGCGTTCGGCGCATGCGCGGCCGCGATGTCGGCGACGGCCGCCGATAAATTCGTGTGGCCCGACCCGGTCGACAGCCCCGCCGAGATCATGCCGCTGGCCTCGCAATCGCTGCTGCTGGGCCTGGCGCGCACCGCGAACGGCTATATCGCCGTGGGCGGGCGCGGCGACATCCTCGTGTCCGGCGACGGGGCGACGTGGAAACAGTCCGAAGTACCGACGCGATCGACGCTGACCGCCGTGGCGGCGGTGGACGCGAACGTCTGGGCCGTCGGCCATGACGGCGTGATCGTGCACAGCGCCGATGGCGGCGAGCACTGGCAGATGCAGCGCAAGGATCCCTGGCACGCACCCACGGGTGAAGGCGAGTCCGATCCGCGCCAGGGCGCACCGCTGCTCGGCGTACTGTTCACGGATGCAAAACACGGCTTCGCCGTCGGTGCGTACAGTCTCGCGCTGCGCACCGACGACGGCGGCGAACACTGGCAGGAAATCACCGTGGCGCCGCGCCCGAAGAACGACGCGGACGCGGCGGATACTGGCGGCGACGCGGGCGACAATGCCGCCGCCGACGCGGGCCAGAGTGGCGATCAGGCTGGCGGCAACAAATGGACGTTCAACCAGAGCCAGCTCAAGATCGGCCAGGAACCCACGCCGCACCTCAATGCGATTGCGCGTACCGGCAGCGGCGCGCTGTTCATCGTTGGCGAGCGCGGTGCGGCATTCCGTTCGCGCGATGACGGCAAGACCTGGCAGCGCCTGCAACTGCCCTACGACGGCTCGATGTTCGGCGTGATCGGCTACGAGGCCGATCACGTGCTCGCGTTCGGCCTGCGCGGGCACGTGTTCGAATCCACCGATCTCGGCGAACACTGGACATTGGTTTCGACCGGCACCGAACTCAGCCTGATGGGCGGCGCCGCGCTGCCCGACGATGGCGCGGCCATCGTTGGCGTGAACGGCCTGCTGTTGATGCGCGCCAAGGGCAACCAGCCCCTGGCCAGCCGCGTGGACCAGTCCGCCGGCACCATCGCCGAGGTCCTGCCGCTTGGCGATACGGGCAAGCTCCTGCTCGCCGGCGAGAACGGCGTGAGCGTGTACCAAACTCAGTAATCGAATGAGACGTCCCGTGGCCATCACCCGCGATCCCAACGAACATCCCAATGCGTTCATCCGTTTTGTCGACCGGATACTGTTCGGCCATCGTCCGCTCGTGCTGCTCGTCTTCGCCGCGATCACCGTGGCGATGGCGTTCTTTGCCTCGCAGCTGCGCATTGATGCCGGTTTCAAGAAGCAGATTCCGCTCAAGCACGAATACATGAAGACCTTCCTCGATTACGAGAAGGATTTCGGTGGCGCCAACCGCATCCTGATCGCGGTGATGGACAAGCACGGCAACATGTTCAACCTGCCGTTCTTCCAGACGTTGCAGAAAGTCACCACCGACGCATCCAAGATCGATTACGCCGATCCGTCGCGGATCAGCTCGATTTTCACCCCGAACGTGCGTTTCGTCGAAGTCGTCGAGGACGGCTTCGCCGGCGGCAACGTGATCCCGGATGCGTTCACGCCGGATCTGCCCGGCTTCCAGGCCACGCCCGAGCAGTTCGCCACGATCAAGGCCAACATCGAGAAGGCCGGCATCGTCGGGCGCCTGGTCGCCAAGGACTTTTCCGGCGCGATGGTCTGGGTCGACCTCGTGCCCGAGGACCCCGCGCACGGCGTCAAGATCGACTACGACAAGGTCAACGCCCAGCTCGAGGCGATCCGGCACAAGTACGAGAACGCCGACACCACCGTCGCCATCATCGGTTTCGCCAAAATGGTCGGCGACATCAGTGCCGGCGCCAAGTCGGTGATCTGGTTCTTCTTCATCACCGTCGCCTTCACCTGGCTGCTGCTGTTCGCTTATTCGGCCTCGGTCAAGCTCGCCTCGCTGACCGTCGCCTGCGCGCTCATCGCCGTGGTCTGGATGCTCGGTGCCTTGCGTCTGCTCGGCTTCGGCATCGACCCGATGAACATGCTCACGCCGTTCCTGATCTTCGCCATCGCGGTCAGCCACGGCGAGCAGATGATCAACCGCTTCCGCGGCGAGCTGTTCTTCGGCGGACTTGAGGAAGGCAGCGTCGAGGACCTGCGCCAGCGCCAGGGTGTGGACGCGGAAACCGCCGCGCGCCTGGCCTGCCACATGCTGCTCGTGCCCGGGGCAGTCGCCCTGATGGCCGGCTGCATCGGCTTCGCCACGATCCTGATCATCCCGGTGCGGATCATCTTCGAACTCGCAGTCACCGCGACCGTCGGCGTCGCCCTGATCGTTTTCACCAACCTGCTGCTGTTGCCGGTTCTGCTGTCGTACACGCGCCTGCGCAATCTGGACCGCAAGCGCGCCTGGCGCCTGCGCCAGCTCACCCAGTTCGACAAGCTGTGGACCGTGCTCGCCAACCTGAGCCGGCCCGTGCCCGCGGCCATCGTCATCCTGATCGGCTTGGGCATGTGGTTCGCCGCCGCGCGCTACGGCAGCCACGTGATGATCGGCGACGCGCAGAAGGGCGTGGCCGAACTGCGTCCGGATTCGCGCTACAACCGCGACGCCGCGCTGATCAGCGACAAGTTCGCGCTCGGCGTGGACATCCTCAATGTCATCGCCGAAGTCGCCCCGAACGCGTGCACGACCAGCTATCCGGTGATGGAAACGCTCGACCGCTTCGCCTGGCACATGCGCAACGTGCCGGGCGTCGCCCAGGTGATCACGCTGCCGATGGCGGCGAAGATCGTCAACGCCGGCTGGAACGAGGGCAACCTGCGCTGGCGCGAGCTGCCGCGCGACAACGACGCGCTGCGCCAGGACACGCAGGGATTCGAGACCGATTCCGGTCTGCTCAATGAGGATTGCAGCGCGATGCCGGTGATGATGTTCCTCACCGACCATCGCGCGACGACGATCGACCGCGTGATCGATGCGGTGAAGAAATTCCGCACCGACAATGACGCGTTCGCCGGGCCCGACGTGAACCTGCGCGCGCAGTTGAGCAAGGAATTCAACGACGCGCAGGCGCAGGGCAAGACCTTCGTCAGCAACCGCGTCAACCTGCGCCTGGCCACCGGCAACGTCGGCGTCATGGCCGCGATCAACGACGAGGTGCGCGCGGTCGATCACACCATGCTGTACCTGCTCTACGCCGCGGTATTCGTGATGTGCCTGCTCAGCTTCCGCAATCCGCTGGCGGCGCTGTGCATCGTGCTACCACTCGTTCTCGTGACGGAATTGGGCCATTCGCTGATGGTGGAAATGAGCATCGGCAAGAAGGTGAACACGCTCACCGTGCTCGCGCTCGGCGTCGGCATCGGCGTCGACTACGCAATCTACATCTTCGCGCGCATGCGCGAGGCGATGAGCCAGGGCAAAACGCTGACCGAATCCTATTTCATCGCGCTCAAGACTACCGGCATCGCGATTTTCTACACCGCCCTCACACTCGCGGTCGGCGTCGGCTTGTGGATTTTCTCGGACCTGAAATTCCAGGCCGACATGGGCGTGCTGCTCACCTTCATGTTCGTGGTCAACATGGTCGCTGCGATCGTGTTCTTGCCCGCGCTGTGCCGCTGGCTGTTGCGGCCACGCGAACGA
>DATIVQ010000390.1:0-3087 GCA_035465735.1 Rudaea sp. | reverse complement strand
CATGCGCTCGGCCTGCGTGCCGACAAGCGCTACAAGCTCTACAACGGCGCGATCGAATGCACCCTGCTGAACTTTGAAATCGCAGGACAGGATGCGCCGAAGCCAGAACCGAAGCCGCTCAGCGCCGGCGCGCAGATGGTGAAGAACCGCATCGAGAAGAATTTCCGCCATTTGCGCAAGATCGCCGCGCGCGAACATATCGAATGCTGGCGCGTGTACGACGCCGACTTGCCCGAATATGCCGCCGCCGTCGATATCTATGGCGAACATTTGCACATCCAGGAATACCAGGCACCGGCCAGTGTGGACGAGAACCTCGCGCGCACACGCTGGCGCGAGCTGGTGCGCGCCGCAGGCGAGGCGCTCGGCGTGCCGCGCGAACGCGTCGCGCTCAAGCAGCGCCGGCGCGGCAAGGGCGGCGAGAAGTACGGACGACTCGACGAGCGTGGTGAATTCCTCGAAGTGGGCGAGGGCGGTCTGAAGTTCCTCGTCAACCTGCACGATTATCTCGATACCGGATTATTCCTCGACCACCGCCCGTTGCGCGCGCGCGTGCGCGAGCTGGCGCGTGGCAAGCGTTTCCTGAACCTGTTCTGCTACACCGGCAGCGTCAGCGTCTACGCGGCAGCCGGTGGCGCGGCGGAAACGGTGAGCGTCGATCTTTCGCAGACCTACCTGGATTGGGCCGCGCGCAATTTCGCGATCAACGATCTCGATCCCGCGTGCAACCGGCTGGTCCGTGACGACGCAGCGACCTACCTGCAATCGCATTCGGCGATGTTCGATTTAATCTTCGTCGACCCGCCGACATTTTCCAATTCCAAGCGCGCCGAGGATTTCGACGTGCAGCGCGACCATGCGCGCCTGTTGAACCTGTGTGGCGACCGTTTGCTGCCCGGCGGCATGGTCCTGTTCTCGAACAATTTCCGGCGTTTCAAGCTGGACGAAGAAGCGCTCGCTCGTTTTGAGATCCGCGAGATCACCGCGCAGACGATTCCATTCGATTTCGCTCGCCACGCACGCATCCATCGGGCGTGGGAATTGCGCCTGAAGTGATCCTGTTCAGTTTCGTCGGGCCTAAGCTGAATGGGCGGGGCCGCGACAAACGAATTTCAGTCTCGATTCAGCCGCGCGGACCGACCATGCGCCTGCGACGTTCGGTTCGCACGCTGTTGTTTCGGGAGAGGGTCATGACAATCCGCAAGCGTGGCTTCCGCGCTCTGGTTCTGGGCTTGCTCGTGGCGATCGGCTTGGCGCTGGCGCCATCCGCGTTTGCGCGCGGGCACGTTTCCATCGGCATCGATCTGCCGGGGATCAGTCTCGGCTACTGGGGTGGTCATCACGGCCATGGCTATGTCAGCGTGGGCGGTTACTACGGCGGTGGCTATTACGGTGGCGGTTACTATTCGCCGGCGTACTACGACGATTACTACTACGCGCCCGCTCCGGTGTACTACGCGCCGGCACCCGCCTACTACGGCGGTTACTACTCCGCGCCGGTGTACCGCAGCCACTATCGCACCCGTTACTATGATCGCGGCGGCGACCCGCGTTACTACCGCGAGTATGACCGCGGCTACGACAGCGACCGCGGCTACCATCGCACCGGTTACAGCCGTGGTTACTCCTGCGGCTCTGCTGACCCGCGCTATTGCCGCTGAGCGCGCAAGTTCTTGCGCAAAGCCCGCTGCGTTCCGCGCGGCGGGCTTTTTCATGCGCTTAACCATCGCGGAATCGACAACCTGCTAGCATAGCGTGGCTATGCAGGGGACACTTCCATGACTTCGCCTACAAGGCCCGACGCGCGCGCTGCTGCCCCAGAGGCGTGGACGTTCTTTCGCCAATGGCTGAAGAATCCGCTCGGCATCGCCGCGCTGTCGCCGTCCGGCCGGCAACTGACGCGGCAGATGATTTCCGAACTGCCGCACGGTACCCGGCGCGTGATCGAACTCGGCGGTGGCACTGGCGTGTTTACGCGTGCGATGCTGGCGCACGGCATCGCCCCGCGCGACCTGCTCGTGCTCGAACTCAACGAGGCGCTGTACCAGCACCTGCGCGCGCATTTTCCCGACGTGCGCGTGGAATGCGGCGATGCGCGCGAGTTGAAGGTAATCGCGCAGCGCGACGGCTATCTTGAGGGCGGCTCTGCGGACGCGATCATCAGTGGACTCGGCTTGCTGTCGATGTCCCGGCAGACTCAGGCTGAAATCCTGCAGGCCGCGTTTTCCGCGCTCAAACCCGACGGCCGCCTGATCCAGTTCACCTACGGGCCGAAATCGCCGGTGCCGCGCGATCTTTTGGAAGAACTCGATCTTTCCGTGCGCCGCGGCGGCTTCGCCTGGTGGAACGTGCCGCCGGCCTCGGTGTATGTCTACACGCGCAACCGCTCGCGCGCGGTGCAGGCGGTCAAGGTGGCGACAAAGAAAAGTTGAGTATTGGGCGCCCTGCCCGTATCATGCGCGCCCTCGACTTGACCATGCCGGAGAGGTGGCAGAGTGGTCGAATGCGCCGGATTCGAAATCCGGTTTACGGTTTTGCCGTAACGTGGGTTCGAATCCCACCCTCTCCGCCATCCACGAGTGCAAGAGCATAGTCCGCCACTCCCGACATGAGCCTGATCTCCACCCCCGTTTCCTTCGGCGAACTGATCGACAAGATCACCATCCTGGAGATCAAGTCCGAGCAGATCCGCGATGCCGCCAAGCTCGCCAACGTGCGTGCCGAACTCGACCTGCTCAATGCGACCTGGGCGCAGCATCCGGCTTCGCGCACGGACATCCTCGCCGAACGCGCGGAACTCAAGCGCATCAACCAGTCGCTGTGGGACATCGAGGATGAAATCCGCCTGAAGGAGAAAGCGCAGGATTTCGATGCGCGTTTCGTGGAACTGGCGCGCGCGGTTTACTTCACCAACGACAAGCGCGCCGCGGTCAAGCGCGAGATCAACCTCAAGCTCGGCTCGCAACTGGTCGAAGAGAAGTCGTACCAGGATTACGGCGCGGCGCCGGCCTGATTCGCTTGAAATTCCTCGAAGCGGGCGATGACGTCATCGACCGTGATCAATTCCATCACACCCGGATATTCCAG
>DATIVQ010000389.1:0-4938 GCA_035465735.1 Rudaea sp. | reverse complement strand
GGGCCCACCAGCCAATCCCCAAAATAGAAGCGGCCGCTCTTGGGGAAAGAGCGGCCGCTGGGGATGCTGCCCATCTGCTGGGGGACAGAGGGAAAGGCAGCGCGCTCAATCTACTCGGCATTTGTTAATTTCAGCCTAAATCCTGCCGGACCTCGGCTGATTCTGCGATGTGCAGCACGAAACGGCGGGTGCCGGCGTCCTCGCTGCCCTCGTCCAGCTTCCAGCCCCAGCGCTCGCACACGCGCCGGATCATGCCCAGGCCGAGCACGCGGTCGGCGCGTTCATCGGAGCTGCGGCTACGCGGCACCGGTGTCTGCGCGTGTGCGCCGGCTTGGCGCAGGGCGATGCGCACGCGCGTCGGCGCGACGTCCACCGCCAGTTCGCCGCCATCAGCGAACTGGGTGGCGGCACGCAACAGGTTGCCGAGCACCACGCCGAGAACGCGCGGCGGCGCGGGTACGACGATGCCGGCGACGCCCGTGTGGCGCACTTGCAGGTGTTTTTCGCGCAGCATGTCGGCGCGCTCGCCGAGCAGGTTGACGACGAGTGCGTCCAGATCCGGCGTGCGCCCGGAAAAGGATTCGTCCTCGTCGCTGCGGGCGAGCACCAGCAAGGCATCGAGCAGGTCGCGCAATTCGTCGCTGCCGCGCTGCATGCGCTTCAGGCGTGCTTCGTCGGACGTGCTGGCACCGCTGTCGAGCATGACTTCGATCGCGCCGCGGATCACGGCCAGCGGCGTGCGCAGTTCGTGGCTGGCATCGGCCGTGAACGCGCGTTCGCGGCGCACGTAGTCGTGGAGTTTTTCCTGATATCGGTCGAACGCCTGCGCAAGCTTGCCGACTTCGTCGGCCGCGAACTCCGGCGCCAGCGGCGTCGCGCCGCGGCGCGGCGGTTCGAGCGTTTCCACGCGCTGCGCGAGGCGCCGCACCGGTGCGATCGCGCGCCCCGCCCAAGCCCAGCCCAGCCATGCCGACAAGGCGGTGCCGAGCAATACCAGCGCGATCAGGTCGCGCGCCAGATGGCGTTCACGCGCGCTTTCCTCGGCGATGTCGAAGACGACGTACAGCCGGTTCGTCCCCACCGCGTACACCGCCACATGGACTTCGCCTTGATCGGCGGGAATTTCGTGCAGGCCCGGCGCGAGCGCGGTCATCTGCGCCGGCGGCGCGGGTCCGCCGGGTGCGCTGCTGAAAACATCGAAATGGCGCATCGGCGGATTCGGGATGCGCCCATCCAACGCGAAGCGGTCGCGCAGGTGTTCGCCTTCCACGCGCAGCATCTCGTCGACCAGGCGATGCACGTAGGCATCGGAAAAATGCATGGCTACCGCGGACACGCAGGCGCTGACGACCAGGCCCAAGCCGGCGAAGGTCAGCGCGACGCGCGCGCGCAGGCTCAGGCGCCAGCGCCGCGGCGTAACCGCTGCCTCATTCATCGGGCGCAACCGCAAGGCGGTAACCGAAGCCGTGCACGGTATGCAGCAGGTGCGTGGCGAACGGCCGGTCCAGCGCTGCGCGCAACACCGACAGATGCGTGTGCAAGGTAGCGATGTCGCCGCCGGACTCGCCCCAAAGGGCATGCGCCAGTTCGGCGTGGCGCACAAGGTTCGGCGCGCGACGCAGCAGCGTTTCGAGCAGGGTGAACCCGGCATGGGTCAGCGCCAGGCGTTGGCCGGAACGCTCGGCCACGCGATTGACCGGGTCCAGGCTCAGGTCGGCCAAGCGCAGGGTTTCACCGTTTTGCTGTCGACCGCGCCGGTACAACGCGCGGATACGTGCCTCGACTTCCTTCATCGCGAAAGGCTTGACCACGTAATCGTCGGCGCCCTCGGCGAATCCGGTGAGCTTGTCGTCGAGCGTGTCGCGCGCGGTGAGCATCAGCACCGGCGTGTCGCGATGCGCGGCGCGCAATGCCCGGCACAGGTCCATGCCGTCGAGCTTGGGCAGACCAAGATCGAGCACGATCACGTCGTAGTTGCCGTCCAGCGCCATGCGCAAACCTGCCGCGCCGTCGCCGGCGTGATCCATGACGAAACCGCGGTGCTCCAGGTAATCCCAGATGTTCGCCGCGATGTCGCGCTGGTCTTCGATCAGCAGGATGCGCATGGCGTCGTCGCGGCGGTTTCGCGCAACGCGCGGCGGTAGATCTCGTGGAAGTGCCACACGCCGCTTTCGCGCTTCGGATTCAGGCGCCCGGCCGTGTACGAACCGGAAGCCAGGCGCTTTTGCACGAGTTCGCAGATGGCGATGTCCTCGTGCTGTACTTCGTCGCTGAAAGCCTCGTCCTGGGCACGGTGCGCGGCATCGTTGCGCGCCGCGGGATAGAAATAGTCGAAATCGACGCGGCAGCGATCCGGCGCGATCGGCACCACGCGGTTGGTCTGCAAGCGGCCGGGCAGGATGTTGAGCATGATGTTCGGCCAGACGAAGTAGTACAGCGCATCACCATTGCCGTACAGCGCGTCGGCGCTTTCCAGTGGGCTGAATTGCAGCGAATGCCACGTCGCCAGCGTCGTGGTGTAGCTGCGGTAATCGAGCATCTTGTTCAGCGCCGGATGGATGTGCGGCACATGGTAGCCTTCCAGGTAATTGTCGACGTAGACCTTCCAGTTGCAGGCGATCTCGTAGCTGCGGCGGCGGTCGAATGCATAGCTGGCGAGCGGATGCGCGTCCAGGCGCGCGTCGATGCCGTCCAGGATTTCGGCGAGCGGCGGCGGCGCTTGCAGCGCGGCGAAGATCAGCCCCTGCCATTGTGCGACCTGCGCCTGCGGCAGGCGGATCGCGGCGACGTCGAAGTCGCGCGCGTCGTCCATCTCCGGCGCGCTGCGCAACTGGCCGTCGAGGCGGTAGGTCCAGCCATGGTACTTGCAGCGCAGCGCCTTCGCGCCGCGGCCGTCGCAGGTGGCCAAGGGACCGGCGCGGTGGCGGCAGACATTGTGCAGCGCGCGCAGCGAGCCGTCGTCGCCACGCACGATGAGCAGCGGCACGCCGGCGATTTCCGCCACGGCATGATCGCCCGGGGCGCGCACCTGGTCGGCGTGCGCGACCAGTTGCCAGTGCTGAGCGAAAACGCAGGTGCGCTCGCGCTCGGCAATTTGCGGATTCGCATACCAATCGGCCGGCAGCGCCAGCGCACGTTCCAACGGCTGGGATTCGAGAAGAGGGGCGTCGATCATGCGGGCGGTGTCGTCAGGCAAGCGTCCAGTATCCAACGCCAAGCCGGTTTGGGGAAGGGAGCGGCCGCGCGCCGGATCAGCGCGCGCGGTCCCGGCCGGTTTCGAGCAGGCTCGCGAATTCAGTCGCGAAACGATGCGCGTCTCCCGGCCAGCGCGCGGACAGGTAATTGCCGTCGCGGACGACGAAGCCACGTTCGGGACGCTCGGGGCTGTCGCGCAACAGCGCCGGCGGGCCAGTCACGAAGTGGGATGGATCCGCGAGCGTGGCCGTCACTTCGGCCTGAACGGTTGTCGGGTACGTACGATAGTAATTTCCGAGCCAGGGCGTGAGCGTCCACGCGGCGAGTTCCTGCAGGCGCGTCAGTGCGGTCGTGGTTTTTCCAAACAGCACGGATCGGCCATTCCCATCCTGGGTCCGGGCGGCGACCAGGACGCCGTGGCAAATCGCGCCGACCGGAATCCCGCGCGCAAAGGCGGCCGCGACGAGCGATCGCAGCGGCGCCGATTCAAGGTATTCGCGCATGCCCGGCGCATGGCCACCCGGCAGGATGAGGCCGTCGATGTGCTCGGTTGCGGCGCGCTGGTAGCTCCAGGGATGCAGGAACGCGGCATCAGCGGACATTGCCGAATATGCAGCGCGGCCATTGCGGTCAGCGCGCAGCAGATTCTTCCAGGGCCCGAGCCCGGTACCGTCAAGCATCCTCGGATCAGCGCGGGACACGCCGCCTTGCGGCGTTGCGAAGCGGACCGCGTGGCCGCGGCGGACGAGTTCGAGCCAGGGCACGCCGGATTCGGTCGGGTCGAAATCCGAATTCGGCAGCGGCATCAGGACAATGGCCATCACGGCATTCCGGCTTGGAAAGCGTGGATCGGCCCGTTGGACACGGTCAAGCGTCGCGCGCCAGCTTCTCATGCGCTGCAATTTTGCACAGCAGCGATTTGTATACAGCAAGGCGACGAAACTCCTGGGAGATTCGCCACGCCATGAACAGAAACAGGCCTGCAAACGCGATGAATTCCGCAATGAAGTCGCGCTTGACGAAGCCATAGGCGCAAAACCCGAGCAATGGCGCCATGACGCTGGCGTAGAAACCCAAACGCGACTTCACGCTGTGCGGGTCGCTGGCAACGTGCACGAGAAACGCGCGTTCGTCCTTTGTCAAATCGAGATGCGTCATGCGATACCCGGGTCTTCAACCAGGCGGCTATTGCTGCAGTCAACCGCAGTCTAGCGCAACCGGCCCGCCGCGAACCGCTCGAGCCTTGCGTCAAACCTCGTCCTGGGCCGGCGCCACTCGACGGGCCTCGCAAGAGAAGCACCCGGGCTTGGCGTTGTGCAACTGAACGTACTGAACTTCGGGATCTTCGAACAGTTCCTCGAGCACCGCCGAGACTTGTTCGCCATCGCAAACGCGAGCCGCGACCATGAGGTTTCGTTCGTCGTAAGCGCGCGCCGACATGAGGCGCGATCGAACGCAATCGGGTATCTCGCCGGGCGCCAGGCGACGCTCCTGGGCACCGACGCGGACATAGATCGGACCCGCAGAGCGGAATGGCGATTCAACTGCATGGTGGGTGTAGGAAATGAGGAACAACTCATCGCCGACTTCCGCATCGACAAGGCTGACGCGACAAGGATAGCCCGGCGTGCTGTCGGCCCTGACACGCCGCACGTTCAAGGCAGCAAGTTCGCCGGTGCTGAGATCCGCCAGGTGAGCAAAGTCCCTGGCCGGCAGGCCGAAGAGCTGAAACGTGGGCATGGG
>DATIVQ010000388.1:0-6143 GCA_035465735.1 Rudaea sp. | reverse complement strand
TGGCCGGTAGGTGTCAGCGCTCATTTCCGGAACCGGCGAACAGATCGGCGGGTAACCCGCACCCTGCCGCCCATCCTTTGTGCGATCATTCGTCGCCGCAAGAATCAAGACGACGCCATGATCCTTCCCCGTTACCGCGTTTGCCCATCCCTGATTCCCGGCGCGGGCAAGGGCCTGTTCCTCGATGAAGCGGTACCAGCAGGTAAACTTATTACCGCGCCGGACGATATCCGCAAAGTATACAAATGGCAGGAGATCGAATCCCTGCCCGACGCACGCACCCTGCTCGCCTCCACCGTGCGCTGGTTCGAGGATCGCTACACGGTCACGCCGGAATGGCCTGACGAGTGCTACATCAACCATTCCTTCCACCCCTGCGGACTGTGGCATCTGGGCTTCGTGTTCGCGCTCGCGGACCTCGCACCCGGTACCGAAATCACCGTGGATTACCGGCACCTGCTCGGCCCCGGCCAGCGCGAGGATTTCGACGACGCCGCCACGGGCAAACCCATCGTCGGATTCGATTGGCGCGAGAGTCTGGCCGCTTCCACCGCACAGTTGCGCACGCTGATCGGCGCTGTCTGATGCGCGTACGCGTGCTGCGCCAGATCGATTACCGGCGCATGCGCTGGAAGAACGGTGGCGGCTGGACCACTGAACTGGCCGCATCTCCCGAATCCGGCGAAGGTGCGACGGCATCCTTCCATTGGCGCGTTAGCATCGCGCAGATCGAAAACGACAGCGCGTTTTCCGCGTTTCCCGGCTACGACCGCCACATCGCCCTGCTTGATGGCCTCGGCATGGAACTGCGCTTCGACGGCACCGAAACGCTGCGCCTTGATCAGCGCCTGCGCTTCGTGCCATTCGCCGGCGAGGTTTCCGTCTTCGGCAAGCTCCTTTCCGGCCCCGTGCGCGACTTCAACGTGATGACGCGGCGCGAGCTCTGCCGCGCGGAAATCCTGCATCGTCCGCTGGTCGGGCCAATGGTGTTTTTTCCCGATGCGACCTGGTTCGTCTATCTCGCCAGCGGCACGGCACGGGTGAAAGGGCCGGGTGTGCCGGCAGACATCGAAGCCGGCGAATCGATCGTGCTTTTTCCCGAGAGGGCCGGAGAGCGTGTCGTCGTCGACGGCGGCGGCGAACTGGTCATCGCGAAATTCGTGGCGGCCGCGCCGGCGCCATGAATCAATCCCAGCGGTCGTCGCGGGTGTAAATGGTCCCGTCTTCGACCTTTACCGGGAACTTGGCCGTAGGCTCGTAGGCTGGCGGACACAACACCGCCCCGCTGCGCACGTCGAATTTCGCGCCGTGGCGCGGGCATTCGATCTCGAAGCCGCGCAGTTCGCCACCGGTCAGCTCGCCGCCATCGTGCGTGCACACGTCTTCGATGGCGTACAGCTCGCCGTCGATGTTGAATACCGCGATCGGCACGTCGCCGTCATACACGACCTTGTATTCGCCCGGCAGCAATTCCGGCGTCGTACAGACGTGAACCCAATTTCGTGCGGAATCCGCGCTCACAGCGCTTTCTCCAGGTACTCGAAACGCAGGTCGTCGCGCTTGGGAATACCAAAGCGCTCATCGCCATAGGGAAATGGCTTGAACTTTCCGGTACGCCGGTAGCCATGGCGCTCGTACCAGGCTATCAGCTCGTCGCGCACGGAAATCACCGTCATTTCCATCTTCGTGCATTTCCACTCGGCGCGCGCGATGCGCTCGGCCTCGGCCATCGCACGCTTGCCGACGCCGCCGCCCTGCCGCGCGGGATCCACGGCGAACATTCCGAAGTAACACGTCTCGCCCAGTTTTTCGACGTGACAACACACGCGCAGGTTTGCGCCGGATTCGCCGAGCAGCACGCGGCTGTCGGCCTTGCAGATGACTTCCGCAACGCCCGCCGCATCCACGCGTTGGCCGTCGAGCAGATCGGCCTCGGTCGTCCAGCCGGCGCGGCTGGCATCGCCGCGATAAGCCGATTCGACCAAGGCCACGATGGCGGGTACGTCGTCCGCGCCTGCACGCCGGAACACAAGCGGCGCCACGTTCAAATCCGCATCCGTCAAGCCCATCTCCACTTATCCGAGCATCTTGCGCACATGTGCGATCGCTGCGACCAGGGCGTCGACTTCGGCACGCGTGTTGTAGAACGACAAGGACGCGCGCAGCGTCGCCGGCACGCCGAAGAATTGCATCAGCGGATGCGCGCAATGATGTCCGGAACGCACCGCAACGCCCTCGTGGTCGAGCAAGGTGGCGAGGTCATGCGCATGCGCACCTTCGATCAAGAAAGACAGCACCGCAGCCTTGTGCGGCGCCTCGCCGAACAGGCGCAGGCCCGGCACGGACTTCAATGCCGCCGTGGCATATTCGAGCAATTCATGTTCGTAGGCGGCGATGCGTTCGCGGCCGACCGATTCGACGTAATCCAGCGCCGCGCCGAGGCCAACGACGCCGGCGATGTTCGGCGTGCCCGCCTCGAACTTGTGCGGCGGATCGGCGAACGTGGTCTTCTCGATGCGCACTTCGCGGATCATTTCGCCGCCGCCGAAGAACGGCGGCATCGCGGCGAGGTGTTCCTTGCGCGCCCAGAGCATGCCGGTGCCGGTCGGGGCGAACAGCTTGTGCCCGGTCAGCGCGTAGAAATCGCAGCCGAGTGCCTGCACGTCGATCGGCATATGCGGCGCGGCCTGCGAGCCATCGACCAGCAGCGGGATGTCTCGCGCGCGACAGGCACGCGCCAGTTCACGAACTGGATTGATGGTCCCGAGTACGTTCGACACGTGCACCACGCCGGCAAGTTTCACGCGCGGCGTGAGCATCTCGACGAATCGCTCGACGATCAATTCGCCGCTGGGCGTGATCGGTACGGCTTTCAAGGTTGCGCCGGTGCGTTCGCACACCAGCTGCCACGGCACGATATTGGCGTGATGCTCCATCGTGGTGACGAGGATTTCGTCGCCGGGTTGCAGGCGCGGCAGCGCGAAGCTGTAGGCAACGGTGTTGATCGCCTGCGTGGTACCGCTGGTGAACACGACCTCGTCGCGCGATGGCGCATTGACGAAGCGCGCGAGCTTGTCGCGCACGGCCTCGTAGGCGCTCGTCGCTTCCTCGCCGAGCGTGTGCACGGCGCGCGACACGTTCGCGTTGTGCTCGCGGTAGAAGGCATCGACCGCGTCGATGACCACGCGCGGTTTCTGCGCCGTGTTGGCGTTGTCCAAATAGATCAGCGGCTTGCCGTGCACCTTGCGCGCGAGCAACGGAAAGTCCGCGCGGTAATGCAGCGGATCGAACGCGAGATGTACCGAATCTGCGTTCATGTCGCGGCTTCCGCCTGTTGCGGCAGGTGCGCGTCAAGCAACGCCTCGAAAGGCACGCGCAGATCGGTGGCCTCGATGCGCGCGAAAGCCTCGCGGCAGAACCCGGCGATCAGCAGGCTGCGTGCGGCCGCGAGCGGCACGCCCCGCGAACGCAGGTAGAACAGCGCGCGTTCGTCGAGCTGACCGACGGTCGCGCCGTGGCTGGCCTTGACCTCGTCGGCGTAAATCTCCAGTACCGGTTGCGCGTCGATCTCGGCGTGCGGCGAGAGCAGCAGGTTCTTGGTTTCCAGGCGTGCATCCGTGCCGTCGGCGCCGGGCGCCACCGTGATCGCGCCGTGCAGGATGCCGCGCGCGCGCCCGTCGGCGACGCCGCGCCAGGATACGTCGCTGACCGTATCGCGCGCGCCGTGGCGCACGTCCAGGTGCACGTCGACGTGCTCGCGACCGCGCAGCGCGAACACGCCGTGCATGTCGATGCGCGCCTTCGCGCGGGCCAGGTCCGCATCGATGTCGTAGCGCTGGAAACGCCCGCCGCAAAGCGCGTACAGGGACTCGAGCCCGGCTTCCGCGCCAACCGAGATGTCGGTGCGCCGGTACAGCGAAGCCGAACCCGGCAGATCGCCGAGTATCGACTTGTGCAGGACCGCGCCATCGGCGACGGTGATGCGCAGGCTCAACGCGCCGAGGGTGTCGGCGCCATCCACGCCGAGATGCTGCTCGATCAGCGCGGACTGGCCGCATTCGGCATGGACGCGCAAGGCACGCTTCCAGCGCGACGGCGCGGTCCCGGGGATGTGCGCGAACACGACATGCAGCGCACTGTCGTCTTGCAGCCGGAGCACATGGATGCCATCCGGCGCGCTTTCGACGATGGCGCCGGAAGTGCTCGCATCCGATCGCGCGGAATCGAACACGCCGTTGACGAAGACAAGGCGGCGGCCACGCGTGTGCGGCCAGTCGAAGCGCTCGATCAGCGCCTGTGGCAGAACCGCATTGCCATCGGCGTTCTGGAATGGCTGCTGTTCCAGCGCACGCAGCGCATGGCGGCTGTGGCGCCAGGATTCTGCACGCAACACCGCGTCGCCGCTGCCGAATTCGCCGAGCAGGCTGTCCACGTCAGGCAGCGCCTGCAAGTTTGCGTTGCGCGATCCAGGCGTAGCCGTGCTCCTCGAGCTTGAGCGCAAGCGCCGCATCGCCGGATTCGACGATGCGCCCGTCCGCCAGCACGTGCACGAAATCCGGCACGATGTAGTCTAGCAGGCGCTGGTAATGCGTGATCACGAGGAAGGCGCGGTCCGGCGCGCGCATCGCGTTGACGCCGTCAGCGACCATCTTGAGCGCGTCGATGTCCAGACCCGAATCGGTTTCATCCAGAATCGCGAGCTTGGGTTCGAGCAGCGCCATCTGGAAAATCTCGTTGCGCTTTTTCTCGCCGCCGGAAAAACCGGCATTGACCGCGCGATTGAGCAGGTCTTCCTTCAGGTGCAGCACGGCGAGCTTCTCGCGCACCATCTTGAGGAATTGCATGGAATCCAGTTCCGTCTCGCCGCACGCCTTGCGCTGGGCGTTGAGCGCGGCCTTGAGGAAGTACGTGTTGTTGACGCCGGGAATCTCGACCGGATACTGGAACGCGAGGAACATGCCTGCCGCCGCGCGTGCTTCGGGTTCGAGTTCGAGCAGGTTCCTGCCGTCGTATTCGATGCCGCCGTGCGTGACTTCGTAGCCGTCGCGACCGGCCAGCACGTAACCAAGCGTGGATTTGCCGGCGCCGTTCGGCCCCATGATCGCGTGCACTTCGCCCGGATTCACGCTGAGCGAAAGGCCTTTGAGGATTTCCTTGCCCGCGACGCGAACGTGGAGATTGTCGATTTTCAGCATGGTCATGGCATCAATCCGGCACGAACGAAGAAACCACGGTGGCGAGCAATGCGATCATGGCCGTCATCGATATGGCCAAAGCGAGAATCCACATCACGTTGCGGCGCCGATCCGCCAGCAGCAAGCCGCCGATCGCACCGGTGAGTGACGCGGCGAAGCTGAGCGCGATCAGCGCGGTGAGCAGCACGGAACGCCCAATCTGCGCCTGCACAAAGAAGGTTACGAGCATTCCGATCACGGCAATCGCCGCGGCAGCGAGCGTGACGAAAACCAGCCTCGAATCGCGTGCGTCTACTGCGTTCATCCAATGGCTCCCTCCAGACTCACTTCCAGCAGTTTCTTCGCTTCCACCGCGAACTCCATCGGCAATTCGCGGAATACCTGCTTGCAGAAACCATCGACGATCATCGACACCGCGTCCTCTTCGCCGATTCCGCGCGATCGGCAATAGAAAAGCTGGTCGTCGGAAATCTTCGACGTGGTCGCCTCGTGCTCGACGATGGCTCCCGGGTTCTTCACCTCGATGTACGGGAACGTATGCGCGCCGCACTGCTTGCCGATCAGCAGACTGTCGCACTGCGTGTGGTTGCGCGCGCCACTGGCGCCCTTCTCGATCTTGACCAGACCGCGATAGGTGTTCTGGCCGCGGCCGGCGGAGATGCCTTTCGAGACGATCTTGCTTTTTGTATTTTTGCCGATGTGGATCATCTTGGTGCCGGTGTCGGCCTGCTGGCGATGGTGGGTCAGCGCGACCGAGTGGAACTCGCCGGCCGAATCGTCGCCGCGCAGCACGCAGCTCGGGTATTTCCAGGTGATTGCCGAGCCCGTTTCCACCTGCGTCCAGACGATGCGCGAACGCGCACCGCGGCAATCGCCGCGCTTGGTCACGAAGTTGTAGATGCCGCCGACGCCGTTCTCGTCGCCCGGATACCAGTTCTGCACGGTCGA
>DATIVQ010000387.1:0-4042 GCA_035465735.1 Rudaea sp. | reverse complement strand
GTTGCGTAAAAAGGCGGCGGTCAACAAACCCGCAACAGGAGATACCATGCGTCCTTTCCGTACTCTTTGTCTCGCCCTCGCATTTGCCGCCGCGCTGCCGGCCGTCAATGCCGCGGCCGCCGATATCACCGGCGCCGGCAGCACCTGGGTCTATCCGCTGGTCGCCAAATGGTCGGCCGCCTACGCCGTCAAGACCGGGACCCACGTCAACTACCAGTCCATCGGTTCGGGCGGCGGCATCGCCCAGATCAAGGCCGGCACCGTCGCCTTCGGTGCCAGCGACAAGCCGCTCACCTCCGAGGAACTGGCCAAGAGCAACCTGATCCAGTTCCCGACCGCCATCGCCGGCGAAGACATGATCTACAACATCGCGGGGATCAAGGCCGGCGAACTGGTGCTGACCGGTCCGGTGATCGCCGACATCTATATGGCCAAGATCACCAAGTGGAACGATCCGGCCATCGTCAAACTCAATCCGGGCCTGAAGCTTCCCGACGCGGCGATCACGGTCGTGCACCGTTCCGACGGTTCGGGCACGACCTTCACCTTTGCCGATTATCTGTCGAAGGTCAGCCCGGAATGGAAGGCCAAGGTCGGCGCCGATACTTCGGTCGCCTGGCCAACTGGCGTCGGCGGCAAGGGCAACGAAGGCGTATCGTCTTATGTGCAGCACATTGCCGGTTCGATCGGCTACGTTGAATACGCTTACATCCTCGAGAACAAGCTCGCCTATGCCAAGCTGATCAACAGTGCGGGCAAGACGGTGAGCCCGAGCCTGAAGGGCTTCCAGGCCGCCGCCGCGAACGTGGACTTCACCAAGGCGCAGGACTTCTACGTGATCCTTACCAACCAACCCGGCGACGAAAGCTGGCCGATCTCCGGCTGCACCTGGCAGATCCTGCGCAAGGACGCAGCCAAGGCCACGAATCAGGAGGTAACGAAATTCTTCGACTGGGGCTTCGAGCACGGTCAGGGTATGGCAGAATCCATTGCCTTTGGCCCGCTGCCGACGAGCACGATTGACGCGATCAAGGCATACTGGAAGAAGAATCTCGGAATCTGACGATGCCCCCAGCGGCAAGTGCCTTGCCAACCATCGCCCGGCCCCATGGCCGGGCGATGGATTTCTGTTTCCGGCACACGGCGGGACTTGCTGCCTTCGCGGCGGGATTGATGCTGGTGGCGACGCTCGCCGCCATTGCCTGGGACAGTGCGCTTGCCATCAAGACGTTCGGCTTCGGTTTCCTTTGGACCAGCGACTGGAATCCGGTGACCGACCGCTTCGGCGCGTTCCCGTTCATCATCGGGACTTTGGTGTCGTCTGCTATCGCCATGGCGCTGGCCACGCCAATCAGTTTCGGCATTGCGCTGTTCATCACGGAACTGGCGCCGCGCCGGCTCAAGCAGCCGGTATCCAGCGCGATCGAATTGCTCGCGGCGATTCCCAGCATCGTCTACGGCCTGTGGGGGTTGCTTGTATTCGCACCCGCATTTTCAAAGATCGAGCCCTGGATTGATTCCCACCTGGGTCATTTGCCCGGCATCGGGCTGCTCTTCCAAGGTCCGCCGATGGGCATCGGCATGTTCACGGCGGGCATCGTGCTCGCGATCATGGTGCTGCCTTTCATCACTGCGATCATGCGCGACGTGTTCGTGATGGTGCCCAAACACCTCAAGGAATCGGCCTACGGACTGGGTTGCACGACGTGGGAGGTTTCGCGCCGCGTAATCGTGCCGTACACGCGTACGGCGGTGACCGGAGGCATTTTCCTCGGCTTGGGCCGTGCGTTGGGCGAGACGATGGCAGTGACGTTCGTGATCGGCAACAGCAATACGCTCAGTGCGAGCCTGTTGATGCCCGGCGCGTCGATTCCGTCGGTGATCGCCAACGAGTTTACCGAGGCGACCACGCCGCTCTACACATCATCGCTCATCTACCTCGGCCTGATCCTGTTCGGCATCACGCTGGTCGTGCGCCTGATCGCGGCATGGATGCTGCGCTCGATGCGGCGCAACGCGCTGGGCAGGCCATGATCGGCTTGTACTCACGCCGCCGGTTCGCCGACCGCGTCAGCAAGCTGCTGATGCCGCTCGCCGCCTGCGTGGGTCTGTTTTTCCTGGGCTGGATCCTGTGGACCTCGTTCGCGCACGGTCTCGCCGCTTTGCGCTGGGACCTGTTCGTCAATGACACGCCGCCACCCGGCACCGATGGCATCGGCATGCGCAACGCCTTCGTCGGTAGCCTGATTCTGGTCGGCTGCGCCATGCTCATCGGCATTCCCGTCGGTCTGCTTGCCGGCACCTGGCTGGCTGAATACGGCGGTCGCGGGCGCCCGGCCCGCGCCATCCGTTTTCTCAACGACATCATGCTCAGTGCACCGTCGATCGTGGTCGGCCTGTTTGCCTACGCAATCGTGGTCCAGCCATTCGGGCACTTTTCGGCGCTGTCGGGAAGCGTGGCATTGGCCATGTTGATGATCCCCATCGTCACGCGCACGACCGACGAGATGCTCGCCCTGATCGGCGCCGACATGCGCGAGGCCGCGGCGGCTCTCGGCGCGCCGATGTGGAAGGTGATCACCGCGATCACCTGGAAGGCGGCGCGCAACGGCATCCTGACCGGCATTCTCATCGCCGTGGCACGCATCAGCGGCGAAACCGCACCCTTGCTGTTCACGGCCTTGAACAACCAGTTCTTCAGCGCCGACTTGATGCATCCGATCGCCAACTTGCCGGTCGTGATCTTCCAGTTTGCGATGAGCCCCTACGATAACTGGCAGAAGATGGCCTGGGCCGGGGCGCTGATCGCGATTATTTTCATCCTTACGCTCAGCGTGCTTTCGAGGCTGATCCTCAACCGCGGCGCGATCAAATCCTGACCGTCATGAATTCCGCGAGAACCTCCATGCTGCAAGAAGAGCCGACAGCGCCACCCGCATCTGCCGGTCCGGCTTCCGCACCTGCTGCCGCGACGCCACCACCCAAGATCAGCGTACACGGACTCGATTTCTACTACGGCGCGGTACGTGCCCTGTCGAACATCAGCCTCGACATCCCGGAAAAGCGCATCACCGCCTTCATCGGGCCTTCGGGTTGCGGCAAATCGACGCTGTTGCGCGTGTTCAACCGCATGTACGAACTGTATCCCGAACAGCGCGCGCAGGGCGAGGTGATCGTCGATGGCGAGAACGTCCTCGATGCGCGTGTCGACGTTGCATTGCTGCGCGCAAGGATCGGCATGGTCTTCCAGAAGCCGACTCCTTTCCCGATGTCGGTGTTCGACAACATCGCCTTCGGCATCCGCCTGTACGAGCGCTTGCCGAAATCCGAACTCGCTGGGTGCGTCGAGGAAGCCCTGCGCCGTGCCGCGTTATGGGACGAGGTCAAGGACAAGCTGCATGCCAGTGGTCTGGGCCTGTCCGGCGGACAACAGCAGCGTCTGTGCATCGCGCGCACGATCGCCGTGCGCCCACAGGTTATCCTGTTTGACGAGCCGACGTCCGCGCTGGATCCGATCTCCACCGCCAAGATCGAGGAGCTGATGCAGGAACTCGCCGCCGAATACACGATCGCGATCGTGACGCACAACATGCAGCAGGCCGCGCGCATTTCCGACCGCGTCGCCTTCATGTACCTGGGCGAACTCATCGAATGCGGGGATACCGAGAAGATATTCACCAACCCCGAGCGCAAGCAGACCGAAGACTACATCACCGGACGGTTTGGCTGAGCGTCAGGAAACCGACATGAGCACTTCCAAAGAACACACCATCAAAAGCTACGACGATGAACTTGCGCGCCTGACCAGCGAGATCGTGCGCATGGGCGAGCTGGCCGCTACCCAGCTCGAGGCGGCCATCGACGTGGTCGAGCGCCGCGACGAGCGCGCGGCGATGCGCGTGGTCGAGAACGACGACGCAATCGACGCGTTCGAGCAGGAAGTCAGCCACGACGTCGTGCGCCTGCTTGCGTTGCGCGCACCGATGGCACGGGACCTGCGCGAAGTTTTTTCCGCGTTGCGCATCGCCGCCGACATCGAACG
>DATIVQ010000386.1:0-2094 GCA_035465735.1 Rudaea sp. | reverse complement strand
AGATGAACATCGCGCCCGGCAAATCGATTCCGCTGCTGTACGCGAACGGCGATGCGGTCGATCGCGGGCGCGCGACGAAATTCGCCGACGCCATCGCCTTCCTCGCCCGCGCCGAATCGCAGCGCTGGCTTGATGCCGGCGAGACCGAGCCGGCGTCCGCCGCCGCCATCGTCGGCGACATGAAGCTGCTGATCCCGCTCGCCGGCCTGATCGACCTCGCTGCGGAGAAAGCGCGACTGGCGAAGGAAATCGCGCGTCTCGACGGCGAAAACGCCAAGTCCAACGCCAAGCTCGCGAACTTCGGCCCGAATACGCCGGCAGCCGTGATCGAACAGGAAAAGCAGCGCGTCGCCGAACGCACGGCCCAGCTTGCCGCGCTGCGCGAACAGGCCGAGCGGCTCGCCTGCGTGCAGTAATCTACTCGGACAACGCGAGCTGGATTTCCTCGAGGCGGTAGCCGCGCGTCTCGATGCCGTTGCGCGCCAGCATGAACCCGGCCGCCACCATCGGTAGCGCGATCACGATGGCCGACAGCATGATGTGCCCGAACAGCCCGGCGACGCCAAAAACCGCGCCGAGGATGCCTCCGGCCTTGGAACTCGCCGCAATCAGTCCCGAGCCAGTCCCGCGCAGGTGCACGGGATAGATTTCCGTCGCGTACGGAATCAGCGTCGCGATCACGCCGCTCACGCTGGACAGCAGCGCGACCGCCGCCACGATCGTTGCCGCCGTGGAGCGCAAGCCCAGCGCGTCGATGGCGAAGAACGCAAGCAGCGAAAACACCGTCAGCGCAATCAGCAGGACGAGCGCGCGGATGCTGCTCCAGCGCTGATACAGCCAGACCACGACGGCGATGCCAGGCAGCGCGAAGACGGCGGACTTCGCGAGCAGGAGGTTGGTGGCCTGTGGATCGATGCCGATCAGGTCCAGGTTCGCCGGCAGCCAGAGCAGGAAACCGAAATTCACCAAGCCCCAGGCGACGCCGCACAGCGCCAGTCCCCAGGTGATCCGCGCATGCCGCCCGCGCAGCAGTTCGCGCAACTCGCCAACGGGATGATGCGCTTCGACGACGCGGTCGATTTCATCCGGCAGGGAACTCTCGGAAGCGTCCGAGAAACGCTGCAGCACGGCGCGCGCCTCGTCGTTCAGCCCGGCATTGGCGAGGAAGCGCGGCGACTCGGGAATGTAGCGGTTGAGAAACACGATCAGCGCGCCGGTCGGAAGGTTCAACAGCCACAGCGCACGCCAGCTGAATACCGGCTCGAACACGGTCGCCGCGCCGGACGCGAGCAGATAGCCGGCCGACGTGCCAATGCCGCCGAGCGCGACCAGAAGCCAGCCGCGATGTGCCGCCGGAATCGTCTCGGCCATCAGGGTGAAGGCGATCGGCAGCATGCCGCCGGCGGCCGCGCCCATCATGAAGCACATCGCGAGGTTCCAGGCGAATACCGGCATCGCGCCGCAGATCGAGGTGCCCATGAACAGGATCGCCGACAGCAGGATCGCCGAGCGCCGCCCGAAGACGTCGGCGAGCCGTCCCCACACGATCGATCCGACCGTGGTTCCGATCAACGCCGACAACGCGAGGTAGCCCGCCGTCGACTTGGCGATGTCGTATTCGGATGCCATGCCCGGGATCACGAAGCCCAGGGTCGCCGGCTTCATCACGTCGACGGCGAGGGCGACGATCAGCACGACGATCAGCTTCCAATGCTCGCGCTTGAGCGGCAAGCCATCGGCGACGTGGAAATGCACGTGATCACCACCGTGCAAGGTCCGGCGCATCTGTTCGATGCGCGGCATCAAGCCAAAGGCGGCGAGCAGGACGCCGAGTGGAATCAGGGCCATGCCGACCCGCATGGCATTGTCCATCGGCATGCCGGCAAGGCGATAGTGCAGCGGTGCGGCCATGGCGAACATCGGCAGGTGCGCGAGCACACCGGCGATCACGGCGGCGCAGCCGGCCCAGAACGCGAGCGGATGGTGGAAGGCGATGCCGCCGGACTTCTTCGCGCGCCGCGCCATTCCTATTCCGGCGCTTCCGGCGGCAGCAGCTCCATCGCCATCACCACCGCATCCTCGCGTCCGCGCTTG
>DATIVQ010000385.1:0-9650 GCA_035465735.1 Rudaea sp. | reverse complement strand
AGTTCTGGCGGTGCGGCGTATGGGCGGCCTTCGGGGATGTCGGCATCGTGCGGGCCACCGCGTCCGGTCGCGCGTTTGAACTTGTCGGCGCGGGGCAAGTCCTTGTCGCCGCCGACGAGATTGCTGACCTCGAAGGACAGGCCGTGCGCACTGTACATCGCGAACGAAGCGTCGTAGCCGCGTGCGACCGGACCGTTCTTGTCGACGACCTCGGCGCGCAGCACGCTGCCGACCACGCGCACGTTGCCGCGCGGCGTCACCGACACGCCGGGCGCGAGGCCGACGTCGATGGCGAATTTCGCCGTATCCTCGCTGGTGATCAAGAGGCCGCCGTCGGCGACGAAGCGCCTGAGGTTGGCGAGTCCTTGCTGGCCGAGACCGGGACGAATGTCGGGCGTCGAATCGATGCGGCCGAGATTAGGCGTCAGCTTGGTCTTCTGCCAAGGCAACGGATTGCCATACATCGGCAGGCCATTGACGATGTCCTGAGCGCTGGTGCCGCCGATCGGTCCGAACAGGATGGCATCGTACTTGCCGCGCAGGTTCTTCGCGCGCGCGACGCTCTGCGTGCTGATGTAATCGTATTTCACGCCGAGCTTGTCCAGTGCCATGCGCCACCAGCCTTCGGTCTGCGTGTCCAGCCAGGTGTGCATGATGGCGATGCGAGGCAACTTGCCGTTGACGCCGAGACCGGCCGCGCTGAACGCCGGCTGCGCGGGTGCAGCGGCGCTGCGCATCGGCACTTTCAGGATCGCCGGATCGGCAATACGCACGACCGCAGTGCCGAACAGGTCGCCGAATGACCAGCCGGTGTCGTCGTAGGGATGTTTCTGCGGATCGTCCGGCGCCCAGTATTGGCGGTCGAGCAGGGTATCGGCGATGGGCGAATAGGGTTGATCCATGCGCACGATCCAGCTTCCGGCGGGAAAGGTTCGCGCGACGGTCTTGATCGGCGGCGGCTCGGCCGGCTGCGTGCCCTCGGTCGGTTTCGCCTTGGTCGACGCGGGAGCTTGCGCGCTGAACGCGGCATCAGCGCGGTGCAGTTCCACATGCTGTTTCGCCAGAACGCGCAGCAATTCCGCCTGTGCGCCCGGATGCGCATCGTCCGCCGGCAACACGTAGGCGGCGGGTCCGGCGAGTTGCGGTTTTTCGATTGAGCGTTTGGACTTGAGCCAGAAGTTTGTCAGGTATTTCTGGCTGCTGTGCGCGAAGTAGTCGAGCGCAGTCAGCAGTCCAGTCTGGGTGTAGTTGTTGTTGTCGCGCTGCGACCAAAGTACCTTCGGTAGCGGGGGATTGGGTTTGTACCAGGTGCGTGCGTATTCGTCCGGATCGAGGATGCGTTCGACCGTGTCGGCGCCGTCGTTGCCGAAAGTTTCGTAAAGGCGGCTGATGCCGTTGTGCATAGCGGCGATGAACATCAGGTAGCCTGGACTCCAGGTGTCGAAGTTGCCGTGCGTGAACACGCCCGGCATGCCGAATTGGGTCATCTGCTCGACGTTGTTCCAGCCGATCTGCTGCCATTCGGAATTCAGGATCGGATCGATCCAGGCGTTGTACGGACCATCGCCGACGGTGTTGTCGTACAGGAACGGCACCGACTCGTGCAGATCGTGCAGCACCTGCGCGTGCCAGCCGACGTAGGTGTCGAGCACGTTCTTCGTCAGGTCCAGCGTCACGCCCATCGCGTCGCGGTTGTTGTCGTGGGCGACATAATGGCCCCAATACATGAGCGGCGGATAGTTGTCATTTGGATGTGCGCGATGCCATTTGTACAGGTCCACCATGCGGTCGCGGCCGTCGACTTCGACTACTGGCGTGATCAACGTGACCACGTGCGAACGGATGTACCGGATGTAGGGCGCGTCGTCGACGGCGAGGCGATAAGCGAGCTCCATCACCGAAGTCGGTGAACCCGTCTCGGTGGAATGGATGGTCGCGGTGATGTAGTAGACCGGTGTCGTCTGCTTGACGATGGCCGCGGCCTTGGCGTCGTCCATGCCGAGCGTGCGCGGATCGGCCAGTTGCGCGAGGCGCGCCTTGTTCGCGGCCAGATCCTTCATCAACGCTTCGTCGGCGACGGCCACCGCAATCATCTCGCGGCCTTCCTCGGTGTGCCCGATCGTGAAGACTTTCACGCGCGGCGTGGATTTCTCGAGCAGGCGGAAATAGCGGTAGACGTCTTCCGCGTACGGCAACATGTTCGGCGCGCCGGCAACATCGCCGAGTACTTTTTCCGGCGTCGGCACCGTGTTCGATGCCGGCAGGTAGTCGGTGAGTGGCGAGTTGAAATCAGCCTGCGTCGTGTACTTGGCGATCTTCGCCGTGTAGGCCTGATCGACCGGCTGCTGCGGGTCGCGGGCGTAGTGGTCGTCGGCCGCAACCAGTTGCGGTAGTAGCGCACAAGCGGTGAACAGCAATCCGGCCACGATCTGGGGCATGTCGGCTCTGCATTTTGGACTGAATGGCCGCTGAGAATAGCGGTGCACCGGTCTGGTGTCATGGCCGAAGGTCATGGTGCGATTGAAAGCGCCGGCGCGGCATGGGAAAATTCCGCCCGACCGATCTTGGGTGGCCCGTGCGCAAGCATTGGCCGAGCGTGCGACATGTCAACTAAGACTGCCAACGCGTAATCTTCGTCGCGCACTACTGTTTTTGCGAAAGGGCGCGGTGCGCCCTTTTTTTATTGTTTGGAATTTCAGCCATGATCAACATTACTCTACCCGACGGCAGCAAACGCGAATTCGACAATCCGGTGACGGTGGCCGATGTCGCCGCCTCCATCGGCGCAGGACTCGCCAAGGCCGCGCTGGCCGGCAAGGTAGACGACAAACTCGTCGACACGAGTTTTCGCATCGAGCACGACGCAAACCTCGCCATCATCACCGAGAAGAGTCCGGAGGCACTGGACATCCTGCGCCATTCCACCGCGCACCTGCTCGCGCAGGCGACGCAGCGGTTGTTTCCCGATACGCAGGTGACGATCGGCCCGGTCGTCGAGAACGGTTTCTACTACGACTTCGCGCGCAAGACGCCGTTCACGCCGGAAGACCTCGACAAGATCGAGGTCGAGATGAAGAAGATCATCGGCGAGTCGCTCCCGGTCGAGCGCCGCGTGATGCCCAAGGACGACGCGATCAGGTTCTTCAAGGACAAGGGCGAGGTCTACAAGGCGCAGATCATCGACGAGATCATTCCGCCCGGTGAGGAGATCTCGCTGTACGGGCAGGGCGAGTGGGTGGACCTGTGCCGTGGCCCGCACGTGCCGAACACGAACAAGCTGCGTGCGTTCAAGCTGATGAAGGTTGCCGGCGCCTATTGGCGCGGCGACTCGAACAACGAAATGCTCCAGCGCGTCTACGGCACGGCCTGGCTCAACGACAAGGATTTGAAGGCGTACCTGACCCAGCTCGAAGAAGCCGAGAAGCGCGACCATCGCAAGCTGGCCAAGCAGCTCGACCTGTTCCACTTGCAGGAAGAGGCGCCGGGCCTGATTTTCTGGCATCCCAAGGGCTGGTCGATCTGGCAGGTTGTCGAGCAGTACATGCGCCGCGTCTACCGCGAAACCGGGTATGGCGAGGTGAAAGCCCCGCAGGTACTCGATGTCGCGCTGTGGAAGAAATCCGGCCACTGGGACAATTACAAGGACAACATGTTCTTCACCGAATCGGAGAAGCGCACCTATGCGCTGAAACCGATGAACTGTCCCGGTCACGTGCAGATTTTCAACCACGGTCTGCACAGCTACCGCGACCTGCCTATTCGCTACGGCGAGTTCGGCGGTTGCCACCGCAACGAGCCTTCGGGCGCGCTGCACGGTATCTTGCGCGTGCGCGGCTTCACCCAGGACGACGGCCACATCTTCTGCACCGAAGATCAGATCGAAGCGGAAGTCACTGCGTTCCACGCGCAGGCGATGAAGGTGTACGCGGACTTCGGTTTCGCCGACGTGCAGCTCAAGATCGCGCTGCGCCCGGAACCGCGCCTGGGCGACGACGCGACCTGGGACAAGGCCGAAAACGCATTGCGCTCGGCGCTGCGCGCGGCTGGCGTCGCGTGGCAAGAATTGCCGGGCGAGGGCGCATTTTACGGCCCGAAGATCGAGTATCACCTGAAAGACGCCATCGGCCGTACCTGGCAGCTTGGCACCATGCAGGTGGATTTCATGATGCCCGGGCGCCTCGGTGCCGAGTATGTAGACGAGCACTCGGCCCGCCGCCATCCGGTGATGCTGCACCGGGCCATCGTCGGTTCGATGGAGCGCTTCATCGGCATCCTGATCGAGCATCACGCCGGCAACTTCCCGGTCTGGCTGGCGCCGATCCAGGCCGTGGTCATGAATATCACCGATGCGCAGGCCGGTTACGTCGCGGACATCGTCGCGGAACTACAAAAGCAGGATTTCCGCGTTGAAGCCGACACCCGCAACGAGAAGATCGGTTACAAGATTCGTGAACACACCTTGCAGAAAGTGCCGTATCTGCTGGTCATCGGCGATCGCGAAAAGGAGCATGGCCAGGTTGCCGTGCGCACGCGTGCCGGCGAGGATCTGGGCGCGATGCCGCTCGAGGCCTTTGCCGCACGCTTGCGCGATGGTAAGTAAGCTGCGCAAATCCTTGTAAATCAAGGATTCGTGTTGCGCGGCTGCGCGATTGCCGCTAAAATTCGCGACCCGAATTGCATGCGTCCGGCGCCGCCTGAACGCCGCACGCAAGTTGTTGATTGCACAGGCTTGTTGGAGGGTGGGCTATCGCAACCGAAAAGACCAACCGCAAGAACATGGAGATTCGTGTTCCGCGGGTACGCGTGATTGGCGCCGAAGGGGAACAAGTCGGCATCCTCTCGCGCGACGAAGCGCTCAGCATGGCTCAGGACGCCGGGCTCGATCTGGTCGAGATCCAGCCGACCGCCGATCCGCCGGTCTGCCGCATCATGGACTTCGGCAAGTTCAAGTTCGAGATGCAGAAGAAGGCGCATGCGGCCAAGCGCAAGACCAAGCAGGTCGAAATCAAGGAACTCAAGTTCCGGCCCTCGACCGAAGATGGCGACTACAACGTGAAGCTGCGCAACCTGCGGCGCTTTCTCGAAGAGGGCGACAAGGTCAAGATCGTGGTGCGCTTCAAGGGTCGCGAAATGGCACATACGGAACTGGGCGAGCAGATGGTCAAGCGCATCCAGGCCGACATTCTCGACGAAGCGATGATTGAGAGTTTTCCGCGCTTCGAAGGTCGCCAGATGGTGATGATGGTGGCGCCGAAACGTAAGTGATTGATTGAAATGTGCGGTCGGGATGACCGTTTTTTAATTCTCGCGATCAAGGACGAGCGCAAAAGTAACGGGAACCTGCTCCGCGATATTGGCGGGGCTTAAACAAGCAGGATCGAGCAGGATGGAAAGCTTCCGCCGTGTGCGGGGCGCTCGGTTCAGTACTAAAACACGACAGGAGTTGGGTCATGCCCAAGATCAAGACCAATCGGGCCGCTGCCAAGCGGTTCCGCAAGACGGCGTCCGGCAAGTTCAAGGCCGGCCACGCCTTCAAGAGCCACATCCTCACCAAGAAAGCGACCAAGCGCAAACGCAAGCTGCGCGGCACGAATATCGTGCGGAAGGAAGATTCCGGTCGCATCGCCCGCATGTTGCCGTACGCATAAAGGAGACGAACCATGGCACGAGTAAAACGTGGTGTCGTCGCACGCCGTCGGCACAAGAAAATCCTCAGCCGCGCGAAGGGCTATTACAACGCCCGCCGCAAGGTATTCCGAGTCGCCAAGCAGGCGGTGATCAAGGCGGGTCAGTACGCCTATATCGGCCGCAAGCAGAAGAAGCGTCAGTTCCGCGCCCTGTGGATCGTGCGCATCAACGCCGGTGCGCGCCAGTTCGGCCTGTCCTACAGCCGCCTGATGAACGGCCTGAAGAAGGCCGGCATCACGGTCGATCGAAAGGTGCTCGCCGACATCGCCGTGCACGACATCAAGGCGTTCGGCGCGCTGGCGGAAAAAGCGAAAGCCAGTCTCGCGGCGTAATCGAAGCAGAACAGCGCATTATCTGCGGATGATGCAAGATTGCGTGGGGAGCAGGCTTGGGCTTGCTCCCCACGTGCGTTTTTGGGCCAGCATTTTCTGGAACAGGATTTTCCGTGTCCGAACTCAATCGACAAGTCGACAAGGCGCTGGCGGACGTCGCCGGCGCAGTGTCCCTCGATGCGCTGGAATCCCTGCGCGTTTCACTGCTTGGCAAGAGCGGCCTGATCACGGAACAGCTCAAGGAACTGGGCAAGCTCGTGCCGGAAGAGCGCAAGGCGCAAGGTGCGCTGGTAAATCGCGCCAAGGAACGCCTGCACGACGCCATCACGCAGCGCAAGTCGGCCTTGGAAAACGCGGCGTTCGATGCGCGCCTGGCTTCCGAGCGCCTCGACATCACCCTGCCGGGCCGCAATGCGGACCTGGGTGGCATCCATCCGGTCACGCGCACGCTGGAGCGCATCATCGACATCTTCTCGCGCCTGGGCTACGCGCAGGCCGATGGCCCGGAAATCGAGGATGATTACCACAATTTCGAGGCGCTGAATTTTCCCGCACACCATCCGGCGCGGGCGATGCACGACACGTTTTACTTCCCGGATGGAAAGCTCTTGCGCACGCACACTTCACCGGTGCAGATCCGCGCGATGAAGAATGCCAGGCCGCCGCTGCGCCTGATCGCGCCGGGCAAGGTCTACCGCAGCGATTCGGACCAGACCCACAGCCCGATGTTCCATCAGGTCGAGGGTTTGCTGGTCGACGAGACTTCGAGTTTCGCCGACCTGAAGGGCACGCTCGCCGAGTTCGTGCGCGCGTTCTTCGAGCGCGATTTCGAGATGCGCTTTCGGCCGAGCTACTTCCCGTTCACCGAGCCTTCGGCGGAAGTCGACATCCGCTGGGATCGCGAGGATGGCAGCGAGCGCTGGCTCGAGGTGCTCGGCTGCGGCATGGTGCACCCGTCCGTGTTGCGCGAATGCGGCATTGATGCGGAAAAGTATACCGGCTTCGCGTTCGGCCTCGGCGTGGAACGCTTCGCCATGCTGCGCTACGGCGTGGCCGATCTGCGTGCGTTCTTCGAGAACGACGTGCGTTTCCTGCGGCAGTTCGGTTGAGGAGCGGCGATGAAATTCTCGGAAAACTGGCTGCGCGAATTTGTCGATCCGCCGGTCGATCGCGATGAACTGTGCCGGCGCCTGACCATGGCCGGACTGGAAGTCGAGGCGGTCGATGCGCTCGGCGCCAACCTCGATGGCGTCTTGGTCGGGGAGATCGTCGAGTGCGCACCGCATCCGAACGCGGACAAGCTGCATGCTTGCCAGGTTTCCATCGGCAAGGAAGCGCCCTTGCAGATCGTCTGCGGTGCGCCAAATGCGCGCGTCGGGCTCAAGGCGCCGCTGGCGACGATCGGCGCGAAACTACCGAACGGTGTCGAAATCAAGAAGGCGGCGCTGCGTGGAGTCGAGTCGAACGGCATGCTGTGCTCGGCCAGGGAACTCGCGCTCGATACTGATGCTTCCGGCCTGTTCGAATTGCCCGCGGACGCGCCGACCGGCAAACCGCTGGCCGAATACCTGGCGCTGCCCGACGCGCGCATCGAACTGAAACTCACGCCGAACCGGCCCGATTGCCTGGGCCTGCGCGGCCTCGCGCACGACGTCGCCGCGTTGTTCGACGTGGGCGTAAACGAACCGTCGACGACGCCGGTTGCCGCCGTGTCCGATTCGAAGCGCGAAGTGAAGCTGGATGCCGGCGCGGACTGTCCTCGTTATGTGGGTCGCGTCATCGAAGGCGTGAACGCCGCGGCTAAGTCGCCCTTGTGGCTGGCCGAGCGCCTGCGCCGCAGCGGCATTCGACCGATAAGCGCGATCGTCGATGTCACGCAGTACCTGATGCTCGAACTCGGCCAGCCCATGCACGCCTACGACCTGGCCGCGCTCAGTGGGGCGGTCCGTGTGCGTCACGCGCGTGCGGGCGAAAAGGTGAAACTGCTCGATGGCAACGAGCACACGCTCGCGCCGGATTTCCTTGTCATCGCGGATGAAAAGGACACGCTCGGCCTTGCCGGCATCATGGGCGGATTCGATTCGCGCGTCGTCGATGCCAGCCGCGACATCTTTCTCGAAGCGGCGCACTTCGCGCCGGCAGCGATTATGGGACGCGCGCGCAAGCTTGGCTTGCATACCGACGCCTCGCATCGTTTCGAGCGCGGCGTCGATCCGCAGTTGCCGCCGCTGGCGATGGAGCGCGCCACGCGTTTGATTCTCGACATATGCGGCGGCAAGCCGGGTCCGGCCGTCGAAACCGCGCTCGTCGAAGGGCTGCCGAAAGCGGCTTCCGTCTCGTTGCGCCGCGCGCGACTGGCGCGCGTGCTCGGGATAGCCATCGCCGACGCGGAGATCGAACGCATCCTCGGCAAACTCGACATGCGCGTGGAAAAAACCGCCGATGGCTGGCGCGTGTCGCCGCCGTCGCGACGCTTCGACATCGCGATCGAGGAAGACCTGATCGAAGAAGTTGCACGTATCCACGGCTACGACAAAGTGCCGACACACGCGCCCAGCGGCGAATTGCGCCTGCATCTTGCGCCGGAAGCGGAAGTTTCCGGCGCACGGCTGCGCGCGCAACTGGCCGCGCGCGGCTATCGCGAGGCGATCTGCATGAGTTTCGTCGCGCGCGACCTGCTCGAACGCTGGTCGCTGGCTGACGCCGCTGTCGCCTTGGCGAATCCATTGAGCATCGACCTTGCCGTCATGCGCACGTCATTGTTGCCCGGTCTGGTCGAGGCGCTGAAATACAATCGAAATCGCCAGCAGGAGCGCGTGCGCCTGTTCGAGACGGGTCTGGTTTTCCACGCCGGCAGCAAGTTGCGGCAGACGCCGCGATTGGCGACGGTAGCCTGCGGGCGCGCCCTGCCGGAAGGTTGGGCCACGGACAAGCGTGACGTGGATTACCACGATATCGAGGCCGATCTCGAAACGCTCGTCGCGTTGGGCGGCGGCGGCCGCAAGATCGCGTTCGAATCGGCGCCGGAGCCGTGGTTGCATCCGGGACGCAGCGCCAGATTGTTGATCGACGGCAAGGCAGCAGGCGTGTTGGGTGCCTTGCACCCGCGCCTGACTAAAGCCCTGGACCTGGACGGCGATGTTTACGTGCTGGAAGCCGATTTGACAGGCCTCGTCGCCGGCACCGTGCCGCGGGCAAAACCCATTTCAGCATTCCCAATGCTGCGCCGCGACATCGCCGTGGTCGTACCCGAGGCCATCGGCTATGCCACAATCGAATCCTGCGTGCGCGATGCGGTTGGCCAATATCTGACGGAAGTCATTGTTTTTGACCGATACTCTGGCCAGAATCTCGGTTTCGGTGCAAAAAGTCTCGCTATAGGCTTGATTTTGCAGGACGATTCCCGCACTCTTAACGTTGAAGATGCGGATCGTTGCGTAGCACAGGCGGTCGCGGCACTGGAAAGCCGGTGCCAGGCAAAGCTGAGGGGGTAGCATGGCGTTGACCAAGGCGGAGATGGCCGAACGGTTGTTCACCGAAGTCGGTCTCAACAAGCGCGAAGCCAAGGAATTCGTCGATGCCTTCTTCGATGCCATCCGTGACGCGCTTGAAAAAGGGGGGCAGGTGAAG
>DATIVQ010000384.1:0-6916 GCA_035465735.1 Rudaea sp. | reverse complement strand
GGTGAAGTTCTCTGACTTCAATCGCTGGCATTTCGGTCTTGCGTTGTTTTTGCTGCTGCCAGTGGGTTTTTTACTTTGGGAAAACATGATGCGATGGTGCGCGATTGCGCAAGACATCTCGCATCGTTATTGCAGTGCGGAGCAGACGATTGCTTGGCTTGAGGGCAAGCATGGGCTTTTCTTCTGGGTATGCCTCGGCGCGGTTGTGGCGCTGTACGCAGGAGTTCTTGTAGGACTAGTGGCTGGTACGGCCGCATCGAAAACCAGTCGTTCTAGCTGACCGCCGCTATCGCCTCCGCGAGCCGCTCCACCACCACGATTTCCATGTCGCCGATCTTCCCCTTCTTCGGCGCGTTCGCCTTCGGCACGATGGCCTTGAGAAATCCGTGCGTAGAGGCTTCCTTCAACCGCTCCTCGCCGTTCGGCACCGGGCGGATCTCGCCGGACAGCCCGACTTCGCCGAACGCGACGGTTTTCTCCGGCAATGGGCGGTCGCGAAAGCTCGACAGCACCGCCAGCAGCACGGGCAGATCCGCCGCGGTTTCCTGCACGCGGATGCCGCCGACCACGTTGACGAACACGTCCTGATCGTAGACTGCCATGCCGCCGTGGCGGTGCAACACGGCGAGCAGCATGGCGAGGCGGTTTTGTTCCAGGCCGAGCGCCACGCGGCGTGGATTGGCCAGCGGCGATTGGTCGACCAGCGCCTGCACTTCGACGAGCAGCGGCCGCGTGCCTTCGCGCGTGACCATCACCGCGCTTCCGGGCGTCGGTCCCGCGTGCGCGGACAGGAAGATCGCTGACGGATTCGGCACTTCGCGCAGGCCGCGGTCCGACATTGCGAACACCCCCAGTTCATTGACGGCGCCGAAGCGGTTCTTGAACGCGCGCAATACGCGGAAACGCGAGCCGGATTCGCCTTCGAAATACAGCACTGCATCGACCATGTGCTCGAGCACGCGCGGGCCCGCGATGCCGCCTTCTTTGGTGACATGGCCGACGAGGAAGATGCTGGTACCGGTTTCCTTGGCGTAGCGCACCAGGCGCGCCGCGGATTCGCGAACCTGCGATACCGATCCCGGCGCGGCGGTCAACAGTTCGGTCCAGATGGTCTGAATCGAATCGATGACCAGGACCTTCGGATTATCTTTTTGCGCATTGTCCACAATGCGCTCGACACAGGTTTCGGCAAGGCAGCGCAGGTTATCCAGCGGCAACCCAAGGCGCTGCGCACGCGCCGCAATCTGCGCCAGCGATTCCTCGCCCGAGACGTACAGCGTGCTCAATCGCGAACCCAGTGCGCCGAGCACCTGCAGCAGCAGCGTGGATTTGCCGATGCCCGGATCGCCGCCGACCAGCACCACCGAGCCCTGCACCAGGCCACCGCCGAGCACGCGGTCGAGTTCGCCGATGCCGATCTGCGTGCGCACTTCCGCTTCGGCCGCGACTTGCGTCAACGGCACGATCCGCGCCGGCGCCGCGCCCGCGTAACCGGTGCGTTTGACCGCGCCGGGCTTCGACGCGGATTCGACGACGAATTCGCTCAGCGTGTTCCACGCGCCGCAGGTTTCGCACTGGCCCTGCCACTTCGAATACTCCGCGCCGCACTGGTTGCAGACGTAGGCGGTTTTGGATTTGGCCATCAGCCTTCGTCCTCCACGAACAGCACGCGCCTGGTCATGCCACAGGTGAGGTCATAGCTGATGGTGCCGGCTTTTTGAGCAACGATCTCGACCGGCAGTTGCGGACCCCACAGCGTCACGGTGTCGCCGACGCGCGCATCCATCGCGTTGCGCAGGTCGATGGCGAGCAAATCCATGGACACCCGCCCGGCAAGCGCGGCGCGTACGTCGTTCACCAGCACCGGCGTGCCCGAGGGCGCGCTGCGCGGATAGCCGTCGCCGTAGCCAATCGCGGCGACGCCGATGATCATGTCTTCCGGGCACGCGTATACGCCGGCGTAGCCGACGCGTTCGCCGCGGCGCACGCGATTGACCGAAATGAGCTTGGCCGACAGCGTCATGGCGGGCTCGAAGCCGAGATCGGCGCCGGATTTGCCTTCGATCGCCGAGAGTCCGTAGAGCAAGCCGCCGACCCTGACCCAGTCGTGCCTGGATTGCGGCCAGCCGAGCACGCCGGCGGAATTGGCGAGCGAGCGCGTACCGGACAAGTCTTGCGTGGCGGCGTCGAACGCGGCGATCTGCGCGGGCGTGACCGGCGCATCGAATTCGTCCGATGCGGCGAAATGCGTCATCAGCACGATACCGGCATCGACGTTCGCGAGCGCGCGAAGGCGCGCGTGCACGTCGCGCGCAACATCCGGCGCGAAGCCGAGCCGGTGCATGCCGGTGTCGATCTTCAGCCACACGCGCAGCGGGCGCGAATCGGTATCGGCTTCAAGCCAGCGCAACTGAGTTTCATGGTGGATGACGGCATCCAGGCCGAGGCGGCGGAATTCGGCAAGGTCGGCCGCCTCGTCCGGCCCGGACAACACGACGATGCGCTTGGCGATGCCCGCCGCACGCAGGCGCAAGCCGTCGCCGAGCGCGGCGACACCGAAGGCATCGGCATCACCCAGTGCGCGCGCAACGCGTTCCAGACCGTGGCCGTAGCCGTCGGCCTTGACCACCGCCATCACCTTCGCGGCGCCGGCGCGCTCGCGCACGCGCGCGAAGTTGCGGCGCAGGGCGTTCAGATGAATCGTGGCGACTGCGGCGCGGCTCACTCGTAATTGCCGCGCGCTTCGGAAGCGGTGTTTTCGAAACGCGTGTAGCGCCCGAGGAAGGTCAGCTTGACCGTTCCGGTCGGGCCGTTGCGCTGCTTGCCGATGATGATCTCGGCCAGGCCCTTGTCGGCCGATTCCTTGTCGTAGTACTCGTCGCGGTAGATGAACAGGATCACGTCGGCGTCCTGCTCGATCGCGCCGGATTCGCGCAGGTCCGCCATCACCGGACGCTTGTCGGTGCGCTGTTCCAGCGAGCGGTTGAGCTGTGAAAGCGCGATCACGGGAATGTTCAGCTCCTTGGCCAGCGCCTTGAGGCTGCGCGTGATCTCTGAAATTTCCGTGGCGCGATTCTCCTTGTTTCCGGGCACGGCCATGAGCTGCAAGTAGTCGACGACGATCAGGCCGAGGTCGTACTGGCGCTTCATGCGCCGCGCGCGCGCACGCAACTCCGACGGCGACAACGCCGGCGTGTCGTCGATCAGGATCTTCGTCTCCGAAAGCAGGGTGATCGCACTGGTCACGCGCGGCCAGTCTTCCTCGGCCAGATCGCCGTTGCGCAGGTGCTGCTGGTCGATGCGGCCGAGCGAGGAAATCAGGCGGAAGGCAAGCTGCGAGGCGGACATCTCCATCGAGAAGATCGCCACCGCCTTGCGCGACTTGAGCGCGGCGTGCTCGGCCATGTTCACGGCGAGCGCGGTTTTGCCCATCGACGGGCGCGCGGCGACGATGATGAGGTCGGACGGTTGCAGGCCCGCCGTCATCTCGTCCAGGTCCGCGAAGCCGGTGGCCAATCCCGTCACCGCGTCCTTGCTCTCGTAGCGGCGCGACAGGATCTGGAACGCCTCGTGCACCGCCGCGCGCATCTCTACATAGCTTTTCTTGCCGCGCGCGCCGGTCTCGGCGATGTGGAACACGCGTTGTTCGGCTTCGGCGAGGATTTCCTCGGATTTGCGCCCTTCCGGTTGGAAGCCATCGCCGACGATCTGCGTGCCGGCTTCGATCAGCTGGCGCAACACCGACTTCTCGCGCACGATGCCGGCATAGGCGAGGATGTTCGCCGCGCTCGGGGTCGCGTTCGCGAGCTGGATTACGTAGGCCACGCCGCCAACCTCGTCGGCGAGGCCGCTGGATTCGAACCACTCGCCCAACGTCACCGCGTCGCAGGGTTGATTCTTGCTGGCGAGATCGCCGATCGCGCGGAAGATCAGGCGATGGTCCTTGCGGTAGAAGTCCTCTTCGCCTAGCTTGTCGGCGATGCGCTCCCAGGCATGTTCGTCGAGCATCAGGCCGCCGAGCACGGCCTGTTCGGCGTCGAGGGAATGCGGCGGCACGCGCAACGCGTCGACGCGTGCGGGAGAAAACATCCTGTCGGGTGAGGCAGCCATAGGAATCCAGGTTAGTCCCCCGCGATCTCACGGATCGCGACGATGCATGCTGACACATCCGCTTGTGGACAGGCCAGTGGACAGCTTGTGTGTTTTCGCGGTCTGCAAAAAACAAAGGCGCCTTGCGGCGCTTGCGCACAAACAAGAAGGGCGCCTCGCGGCGCCCTTGTCGAAAAATGCCGGTTCGAAGCTCGGCTTACTCTTCCGCCGCCACCGTCACCTTCACCGTGGTGTGCACGTCGGCGTGCAGGTGCACGTGGATCTCGAACTCGCCGGTGTGGCGGATCGGGCCTTCGCCCATCACCACTTCGCTCTTTTCCAGCGCATGGCCGGCGGCCGTGAACGCCTCGGCGATGTCGCGCGGACCGACCGAGCCGAACAGCTTGCCTTCCGGACTCGCATTCGCCTTGACCGTGACCGTGGCGCCTTCCAGCGCGGCCTTGCGGGCTTCGGCGGCGGACATCACGTCGTTCGCCTTGGCCTCGTATTCGGCGCGACGCTTCTCGAATTCCGCGACGTTCGCCGCGGTCGCCGCCACGGCCTTGCCGTGCGGGACGAGGAAGTTGCGGCCATAGCCCGGCTTGACCTTGACCTTGTCGCCGAGGTTGCCGAGGTTCTTCACTTTTTGCAGCAGTACCAATTCCATGAAAATCTCCGATTCGTTAGCACCGGTTGTCCGGTGCAGCTGACCTTAGTTGTCCGAATGGACTATTAGTGGTTGTCGCAGTAAGGCAATAAAGCCAGAAAGCGCGCACGCTGGATCGCCTGCGTCAATTCGCGCTGGTAGCGCGCCTTGGTGCCGGTGATGCGGCTGGGCACGATCTTGCCGGTCTCGCCGATGTACTGGCGCAGCGTGTTCAGATCCTTGTAATCGATCTCGGTCGCGCCTTCGGCGGTGAAGCGGCAATATTTCTTGCGGCGGAAGAATTTGGACATGATCGTTCTCCTGGCTTATTCGGCGGCGGGTTCGGCGGCAGCAACGGGCGCGGCACGCGGCGCGCGTTCGCGGCGCGGCTGGTCGTCGTCGTCGCCGAAGCCGAAGCCCTCGTCGTCGCGGCGCTTGCCGCCCTTGTCGTCCTTGTTCTTGAGGATGAACGACTGCTCGGTGACCGCTGCGTCCTTGGCGATGATGAGGTGGCGCAGAACCGCGTCGTTGAAACGGAAGCCGGATTGCAGTTCGCCGAGCACGTCCTGGCCGCACTCGATGTTCATGCACACGTAGTGCGCCTTGGCCAGGTTGTTGATGGGATACGCGAGCTGACGGCGGCCCCAGTCTTCAAGGCGGTGGATCTTGCCCTTGCCGCCCTCGATCAGCGCCTTGTAGCGCTCGATCATCGCGGGTACCTGCTCGCTCTGGTCAGGGTGGACCAGAAACACGATCTCGTAGTGGCGCATGTTGTCTCCTTGTGGATACCGGGGCGGAGGATTCCGCGTCGGCAGCCTTCCGCGTGGCGGTAAGGCAAGGTCCCGCAAATTGCGGGGCGCGAATTGTAATTGAATCAAGAGTTTGTGGCAACAGGCTTGGACGGATCCGATATCCAGCCCGACCAGGATGGCGCATACAGCCGCGAACCGGCGAGTCCCGCGTGCTCCATCGCCAACAGGTTGTGGCAGGCAGTGACGCCCGACCCGCACATGTGGATGGTGTCGGCGGGACGGTGCGACCCGAGCACGGCGGCGAATTCGGCGCGCAATTGCTCAGCCGGCTTGAAGCGGCCGGAGGCATCGAGATTGTCCGCAAACGGCCGGTTCACGGCACCGGGAACGTGGCCGGCGACCTTGTCCATGGTTTCGTTCTCGCCGCGGAAGCGCAGCGCACCGCGCGCATCCACGAGCAAAGTGCGCGCGTCCTTCATCGCTTCCACCAGCGCATCGGAGCAGACAATCTGCGCAGGATCGAAGTCCACCTCGACACGCGTCGCCCCGCGCCGCATGGCATTCGAATCGACGGCGAACCCGGCCTGCGTCCACGCCGCGATGCCGCCGTCGAGAACTGCCGCTTCGCGCGCACCGACGCCGCGCAGCATCCACCACAGGCGCGCCGCCGCGAGTGCGCCGCCGGCGGCGTCGTAGGCGACGACCGGCGTGTCCCGCGTCCAGCCCCAGTGCGACAGCACAGTCGAAAATGCGGCGGCGTCCGGCAAGGGATGGCGGCCCAGGCCCGTTTTCGATAAATCCGAAAGATCGTCGTCGAGGCTTGCGTACACCGCGCCGGGAATATGGCCCCGTGCGTGTGCGTGCCTGCCCGCCAGCGGATCGGCCAGCTCGAAGCGGCAATCCACGACGAGCAGTCCGCCGGCGCGGATGCGCGCGGACAAGGTTTGCGCATCGATCAGTGTGGAAAGTTTCATGGCGTTGCCTCGATGCGCCGTACCAGGCTCAGCAGCATGGCCGCGGTCGCGCCCCAGATGATGCGTCCGGCGTAGTTGAATTCCCAGACTTCGCGCGTCTTGCCGCGCCAGTCGAAGCGGCGCTGGCGCAGGTTGGCCGGATCGAGGAAGAACGAGAGCGGCACCTCGAACACGTCGGCGACTTCGTGCGGATCGGGCGTGGCGCGGTAACCGGGATCGATTTGCGCGACCACCGGGGTGACGCAGTAGCCGCTGATCGTCTCGAAACAATCGAGGTATCCGAACGGTCGCACCAGCGCGGCATCGATGCCGACTTCCTCGCGCGTTTCGCGCAAGGCGGCGGCCACGCTATTTGCGTCATCGCTCTCGATGCCGCCACCCGGGAAACTCACCTGTCCGGCGTGCTGGGCCAGGTGCTCGGTGCGCCGCGTGAACAGGATCGAAGGTCCATCCGC
>DATIVQ010000383.1:0-4419 GCA_035465735.1 Rudaea sp. | reverse complement strand
CGGAATGACGGCTAGAGCGACAGCTGCCGCAAATCCTCGCTGGTCTCGGAACGCTCCCAGACCTGGTTGAAGTATTCGAGCAGCTGCGCGTGGCGGCCGGGCGCGTAGTTGACCGCTTCCCCCTCGAAGCGCGTGGCCAGGGTGCGGAAGTAGTAGCCGCTGGCATCATTGAGCAGGAATGCGCTCGGATACTGCAGGTCGTTGTCCTCGGTGGGCGTGCGCAGCGCGAACACGCTGGTCAATCGCTGCGCCAGCGCGATCAGGCGGTGGCCGTGCACGACGACCGTGCGCGGGTCCTGGATGAGGATGCGGATGCGTGCGCCGCGACCGGAAATTGCCACGCGCCGGAGTGCTTCCAGGGACGCTTCGTTCTCGAGCAGGATCGGGTCGAGGTCGCGCGTGTAGATACACAACTCGTGGCGCGCCTCCTCGATCAGGCGCAAGGTTTCGCTGGCGGCGTCCTCGCGCGATTCGACCGCAACGACGCGCCGATCCGGCCGCGGCGAGATCAGTCGCGGCGGCGGCGCGGCGAGCGGGGCCAGGTCGCGGCGCATGTGGAAGTGCCGGATCGCGCATTCCTCGAATTCGTCGCCGTATCTGACGAAACCGAATTTCTCGTAGAACGGCACCGCATGGGTCTGCGCGTGCATTTCGAGAGTACGGTAGCCGAGCGCGCGCGCCTGTTCAATCAGCAGGTTCAAGATCGCCTCGCCGACGTGTTTGCCGCGCCACGGCTCGAGTACGGCCATGCGGCCGACTTTGCGTTCGGGCGTCAAACGCCCGGTGCCGATCGGATTGCCGGCCTGGTCGCGCGCGAGCACATGGCGCGATGTGGCGTCGAGATCGTCCCACTCGTCCTCGCGCGGAACGTTCTGGCCGACGATGAAAACCTGTTCGCGCACCGTGCGGCAGGCGTCGCGTTCGGACTCATTGTTCCAGTCGACGGGGGCGACGCTGAAGTCGGTGGGGATCATGCCGGGATTATTCAGCGTTCGCGGATCAGCCGCAAATATCCGGCATTGATCAGCGCGGCCAGCGTTACTTTCGCGCCTGCGCCCATGCGCGCAAGCGCCACGCCCGCGTGTTCGCGGTGCGCGCACAGCAGCCTAGCCAGCGGCAGCGGACAATCATGTCGTTCGCCGGCCACGAACAGCGCAGCGCTCTTGCCCTTGCGCATCCAGGCGAAGCGGCTGAACGGATTGCGCAACACGCGCGATCCTGCGAGGCGCCGTTCAAGTTGCGCCGCCGATAGCGGGCGCGCCGGAGCCGCGGCGACGTGGGCGCTGCGATAGCGGGTAATGAAGCGGCCGAACCAGTCGCCCAGCGCCGAATTGTCCACATGTACAAAATGCGGCATCGCGGCGCGCACGCGCGCCAGCGCGGCCGCGTCGATCTCGCCGCCGTCGCGCGCCGGGCGCAAGTCCGGATCGGCAAGGCGCCGTTCCTCGCCCATCGGCTCAGCCAGGTATTCGGCGAAGTCGAGCAGCAGTTCCGACTGCGAGGGTGCGCGCATGCCGACGGAGAACGTCATGCATTCGCCGACGGCGGTGCCTTCGTGGGGCACGTCCGGCGGCAGGTATAGCGCGTCGCCGGGGCCGAGGATCCAGTCGTGCGTGGCGGTGAATTCGCGCAGCAATTTCAGGTCGGTGTCGTCGCGGAAGCACATGGGCGCCTGCGGATCGTTGCTGATGCGCCAGCGCCGCCGGCCCATGCCCTGCACGAGGAAGACATCGTACTGGTCGACGTGGGCGCCGACGCCGCCGCCATCGGTCGCGTAGCTCACCATCACGTCGTCGACGCGCCAGCTCGGAATGAAGGCGAATGCATCGAGCAACGCGGCCACGTCCATGTCCCACTTGTCCACGTCCTGCACGAGCAGGGTCCAGTTGTGTTTCGGGAGCTTTGCAAAATCGGACTCGGCGAATGGGCCGTTGCGCAGCGTCCAGCGCTCGCGTTTGGGCTCGTGGATCACGATCCGTGAGAGCGCGGCTTCCTCGCAGGCGAGGCCGGCCAGATCTTCCGCAGACAGCGCATCGCGGGAATGCACGAATGCGCCGCGGATCAGCAATGGCCGCTTTTGCCAGTAATCGCGCAGAAACAGCGTCGGCGGCATGCCGAGCGGTTGTTGCGGCGTGCCGCGAACCTCGATGGCTGGCGCGCGCGCGGGTCGCCGCGTCATGCGGCAAGGCGCCGCGGTGGCGCCGCGTCGTGCTTGAGTCTGGTGCCGACCTTGACAATCGCATCGAGCGCGGGCAGCAGTTCGTGACCGAGTTCGGTGAGTTCGTATTCGGCCGAGGGCGGCGAGGTGTCGAGCAGGCGGCGCACGATCATGCCGCGCGCTTCGAGTTCGCGCAGGCGCGCCGAAAGCACACGTGCGGATATGCGCGGGATGTCGTGGCGCAACTCGCCGAAACGGCGCGCGCCGCCGCGCAGGTACCAGATCACGTTCGGCGCCCAGGCGCCACGCAACAAGTCCATGCAAAGGGTCAGCGGACATTGCGGTGGCGGCATCACTTTGCTTTTGCGCAGTGGCAATCCCATGGTCGTTCCCCAGCTATCGCGAGTGGGCGGTAACCGCCCGGTTACCACATTCTATCAGTATTCCATGGATATATGGTATCAGATAGTAACTAGATAATGTTACGATACTGACTGTCGCCAGCCTGCTGGCGCGAATTCTCCCCAATCAAAAAGGATGGAAGCCATGAAACTTTATTATTCCCCCGGCGCCTGCTCGCTGTCCCCGCACATCGTTTCCCTCGAGTTGGGCCTGAATCTGTCGCTCGAAAAGGTCGACACCAAGGCCAAGCGCACCGAAACCGGCCACGATTTCCTCGCGATCAATCCGAAGGGCTATGTGCCCGCACTGGAACTGGACACCGGCGAAGTGCTGACCGAAGGTCCGGCCATCGTGCAGTACCTGGCTGATCACAAGGGCAACACGGCGCTGGTTCCGGCGAACGGCACGCTGGCGCGTGCGCGCCTGCAGGAGATGCTCAACTTCATCACCAGCGAAATCCACAAGAGCTACAGCCCGCTGTTCAGCGATGCCACGCCCGAGGCCACGCGCGCCGAGCGCAAGGCTTACCTGCACAAGCGCTACGACTTCATCGAGAAAATTCTGGCCAAGCAGCCCTACTTGCTCGGCGATCATTTCACCGTCGCCGACGCCTACCTGTTTACGGTCACGCGCTGGGCCGACTTCGTGAAGCTCGACCTGTCCGCGTTCCCGGCGTTGCAGGCATTCCAGAAGCGCGTGGCGCAGCGACCGTCGGTGGACGCCGCCCTGCGCGCCGAGGGACTGATCAAGCACAAGGCCGCTGCATAAAGATGTCGTGGCAAACGCCGGGCGGAGCGATTCGCCCGGCGTTTCGTCAGATTTGTGCGGCCAGCTGGTTCGCCAATCCCGTGTACGTCGCCGGGGTCAGCGCAAGCAGGCGTTGCTTCGCATCGGCCGGCAGGGCGAGCGATTCGATGAAGGTGCGCATGGAGTCACGCGTGATGCCCTGTCCGCGCGTCAGCGCCTTCAACTGTTCGTATGGCTCGGGCAGCCCGTAGCGGCGCATCACCGTCTGCACGGCTTCGGCGAGAACTTCCCAGTTCGCGTCGAGATCCGCGGCAAGGCGCTCGGGATTGGCGTTGAGCTTGGCGAGGCCGCGCAATGAGGATTCCAGCGCGATCTGGGTGTGGCCGAATGCGGTGCCGACGGCGCGCAGCACGGTGGAATCGGTGAGGTCGCGCTGCCAGCGGCTGACCGGCAGTTTTTCCGCAAAGTGCACAAGTAAAGAATTGGCCACGCCAAAGTTGCCCTCGGCGTTTTCGAAGTCGATCGGATTGACCTTGTGCGGCATGGTGCTCGATCCGACTTCGCCGGGCTTGAGCGCCTGCTTGAAATAGCCGAGCGAGATATAGCCCCAGGCGTCGCGGCACCAATCAATCAGGATCGTATTGCAGCGGCGCATCGCATCGCACAATTCAGCGATGCCGTCGTGCGGCTCGATCTGCGTCGTGTACGGATTCCACACGAGCCCGAGCGATTCGACGAAACGCCTGGACAGTGCCGGCCAGTCGACATCCGGATAGGCGGCGACATGCGCGTTGTAATTGCCGACCGCGCCGTTGATCTTGCCGGTGAGTTCCACTGCGGCGATCTGTTTGCGCTGGCGCTCGATGCGCGCGACGACATTCGCGATTTCCTTGCCCAGCGTGGTCGGACTCGCGGTCTGCCCGTGCGTGCGCGACAACATGGCTTGACCGGCCAGCGCATGCGCCATCTGCCGCAAGGTGTGGATGAGCTTGTCCAACATCGGCAGCAGCACGGTTTCGCGCGCATCGCGCAGCATGAGCGCATAGGCGAGGTTGTTGATGTCCTCGCTGGTGCAGGCGAAGTGGACGAATTCCTTGGCCCTGGCGAGTTCC
>DATIVQ010000382.1:0-5926 GCA_035465735.1 Rudaea sp. | reverse complement strand
TCGGCGATCGCGTTCCAGTCGCCGCTGTTGACCTGGATCTTGCCCGCCCACGCCGCGGCGAATCCGTACACCACGGGCACGTCTCCGCGATCGGTCCTGGCGAGTTCGGCGACGTAGGCGTCGTAAGGTTTGTCCAGGGCCGCGCAAAGATTCTTTTCGCGCAGGCACAACGCGCGATGCGCGTAATCGTAGGCGCGATCGGCCAGGCGCTGGGCACGTGCCGGATCGCTGACGAATCCACCGGCATAGGCACCGTAGAGTTTCGCGCCGGCGAGCAACGCGCCGGCATTTTCCGGATCACCCTGGATCATGCCGTCGATCAACAGCAGATAAGCCGGCACGCCGTCGCGGACGGTGCCGGGATCGTCCTCGTTGAGGATGGCCACGGTCAGGTTGCCCGCAAACTGGTCGGTCGCCTTGCGCATCACGCTGCCGCAGGCGGCAAGGAGCACGCCGCAGGCCAGTATGGCAAAACGCAGGCGGCGCAGTGGCAGGAGGTTCGAAATCATGGGGCGCGAAGGATAGCCCAAGTCGCCCGTAATTCGCAGTGAAAAACGGCGCGATTGCGCTGCGATTCAGGATAGTTCAGCGGCTTCGAGGGTGTTTTCCATCAACGTGGCTACGGTCATGGGGCCAACCCCGCCAGGCACCGGCGTGATCCAGGACGCGCGCTCGGTGGCAGGGCCGAATTCCACGTCCCCTGCAAGCCTGCCGTCGGCAAGGCGATTGATGCCGACGTCGACGACGACGGCGCCGGGCTTGATCCATGCGCCCTTGACCAATCCGGGTTTTCCGGCCGCGACGATGACGATGTCGCCATCACCAACGTGCCGGTCGAGGTCAGAGCTGAACTTGTGGCAGCATATCGTGGTGCAGCCGGCGAGCAGCAGTTCGAACGCCAGCGGCCGGCCGACATGGTTGGAAACACCGACGACGACGGCGGTCTGCCCGCGCACCGGACGGTCGGTATGCGCGAGCAAGGTCATCACGCCTTTCGACGTGCACGGCCGCAGGCCACGCTGGCGCAGGGCGAGACGGCCGATGTTCTCGGGATGGAAACCGTCCACGTCCTTGCGTGGGTCGATGCGGTTGATGAGTGCGTTCGCATCGATGTGCACCGGCAACGGCAACTGCACGAGGATGCCGTGAATCTGCGGATCGGCATTGAGTTTGTCGATCAGCGCGGCAAGTTCGGCCTGCGTGGTCGTCGTCGGCAGGTCGTAGTCGCGCGATCGAAAGCCGACGTGCTTGCAGGCCCGGCGCTTGTTGCGCACGTACACGGCCGAGGCCGCGTCGTCACCGACCAGGATCACGGCCAGGCCGGGCGCTGCCCTGCCCTGCGCAACGCGTTGCGCCACGCGCGCGCGCAGGCTGTCGAGCAATTCGTCGGCGACGCGCTTGCCGTCGAGTATCCTGGCGGCCATCGGTTTTCCTGCTGCGAAATACGAGCCGCATTCTACCGTCGCGCGCGCATCCCCGGAACCGCGGCGGCGATAGAATGTTGTATCGGCACCAATCGAAGAGCTGATCATGAGCACGAGTGACACTGTCGAGATCGAGGCTGCGGCATTCCGCCGGTTGCTGCGGCATCTCAGGGTCGAGCGCAACGACGTACAGAACATCGACCTGATGATCCTGGCCGGCTTCTGCCGCAACTGCCTCGCCGACTGGTATCGCGAAGCCGCGGCCGAACGCGGCGTAGAAATCGACAAGGATGCCGCGCGCGAGCGCATTTACGGTGAGCCATACGCAAACTGGAAGGCAAAGTACGGCAAGGAAGCGACGCAGGAGCAACTGATCGCTCTGGCCCGGGTCGAGACGAAGCACCCAAAGTGAGCCAGGTCAGTGTGCTGAGCACACTCGCTCGATATCCGCATAGCCGTCGAACCTCGCCTGCGCGCCACAGCCCGGGCACTGCGGATCGCGCGGCAACTGCAGTTCGCGGAATGTGGCGGCGAGCGCATCGAAACACAGCAGGCGACCGACCAGCGGACGGCCGATCCCGAGCAGGAGCTTGATCGCCTCGTTCGCCTGCAGCAGGCCGATGATGCCGGGCAGCACGCCCAGTACGCCGGCTTCCGCGCAGTTCGGCGCGTTCGCTGCCGCCGGCGGTTCGGGGAACAAGCAACGATAGCACGGCGAATGCTCGTCACGCGCGTCGAAGACGCTCACCTGCCCGGTGAAACGATGCACCGCGCCGTAGATCAGCGCAATGCGCAGGCGCCGGCAGGCCGCATCGAGCAGGTAGCGCGTCGGGAAATTGTCGGCGCCGTCGATCACCACGTCGTGATCGCGGATCAGGGACTCCACGTTCGCCGCGCGCAGCCGCTGCGCGATCGTCTCGATGCGCACGCCCGGGTTCAACGCATTCAGCGCGATGCGCGCCGATTCGGTCTTGGACCGGCCCACGCGCGCATCGGTGTGCAGCACTTGGCGCTGCAGATTGGATTTTTCCACCGTGTCGTCGTCGACCAGGGTTAGCGAGCCGACGCCCGCCGCCGCCAGATACAGGCTTGCCGGAGAACCCAGCCCGCCGGCGCCGATCAGGGCGACCCGCGATTGCAGGAGGCGTCGTTGTCCCTCGGCGCCGACTTCGGGTAGCAACAGATGCCGCGAATAACGTTCCGCCGCATCCGCATCGAACGCGCCGGTGTCGATCGGCAATCCCTCGGCTGACCAGCGCACGAACCCGCCGTCGACGGAGGCAAGCCGTTCGTAGCCCATCTGGCGGAGCAAGGCCGCCGCATACAGGGAGCGCTGGCCGTGCGCACAGCTGAGCGCAATGGCCGAGGCGCGATCCGGCACGATGGCCGCGATGCGCTCAGCGAGTTCGCCCAACGGCACGCCGATAGCACCAGCCGGCTTGCCGGCGGCGCGTTCGTCATCCTCGCGCACGTCGATCAGGATCGCTCCGCGGCGCTGGCGCTGCAAGGCCTCACGCGGCGTGATGCATTCGATATCCATGCGCGAATTATACGCGCGCTACTTGGGCCAGCCCGGCAGCGGCAGGACTTCGACGACATCACCGACCGCGAAGGCACGCTCGCCTTCCGGCAACACAATCAAGACATCGGCCTCGGCGACCCCGCGCAGCATGCCTGAACCTTGTTGCGCGTGCGGCGTCGCCCACAAGACGGCGTCCACGTCGCAGTCCATTCGCGCGCGCTGGAATTCGGTGCGCGCATGGCGTTTGTCGATGGCCTTGCGCAAGCGCGCGCGCAACGAGAATCCTGTCTGCGGCGTGCCGGTCAGCGCTTCCAGCGCCGGCTTGGCCAGGGTCAGGCAGGTGGCGAAGCCGGACACGGGATTGCCCGGCAATCCGAACAGCAACGCGCCGCCGACCTGTCCGAACAGGAACGGCATGCCGGGCTTGATGCGCACTTTCCAGAAGTATACTTTGCCGATCTGGCGGACCAGGCGCGGCAGGAAATCCGCCTCGCCGGCGGACACGCCGCCGCTGCTGACGACGAGGTCGGCATCGGCGCCGGCGCGTTGCAGCGCAGCGTGCAAGGCCGCCGGATCGTCGCGCACGCGCTCGTGGCGCAGCAATTCCACGCCCAGCGCCTGGAGCAGGCTGCCAAGACTATGGCGGTTGCTGTCGTGGATCTGACCAAAGCCGAGCCTATCGCCGGGCGCAGCCAGTTCGTCGCCAGTGGTCAGCAGTACGGCACGCGGGCGCCGCGACACGGCAACATCCGGCATGCCCAGGGATGCCAGCACGCCAAGTTGCGCCGGACCGAGCCGGCTTCCACGCTTCAACGCGATCGCGCCGGCACGGAAATCCTCGCCGGCCGGTCGCACGTTCGCGCCGGGCAGCGTGCCAGCCGCGACCAGGATGCGTTCCATGTCGATGCGCGTGTTCTCCTTCATCACGACCGTGTCGGCGCCACGCGGCATTGGCGCGCCGGTGGTGATACGCACGCAGGTGTCCTTCGCCACCGGCGGAGGCTCGCGTCCACCCGCGAAGATCTCGCCGATCAGGGCGAAGGATTTTTCACCTGCCTGCGGCAGATCGGCGCCGCGCAGCGCGAAACCATCCATCGCCGAATTGGCAAACCTAGGCGCGTCGTTCGGCGCGATCACGTCGTTCGCCAGAATGCGTCCCGCGGCGGCGTCCATCGCCACGATTTCCGCCGGCAGGGTGCGCGCCTGCGCAATCGCGCCGATGCGCGCCTGCGCCTCGGCGACGCCGAGCCCGGTCGGAACGATATCGTCTTCCTCAGCCATGCGTGCCCTGCTCCCACTGCCGGAATTCGTCCGGCGTATTCAGATTGCCGAATTCCCGCGACCGCGTCGAAAAGTCGGCCACTGCGCGATGCAGGCCCTGCTGCCAGCGGATCACCGGCAAGTCGTTTCGCAATGCTTCGCCGGCATTGGCGGCCAGGGTGCGTCGGTAGAGCGCGAACATCGGTTGTACGCGGGCACCGTCGAATACTGCGGCGACGTCGCGGCTTTCGGCCAGCGCCGCGTCGTGCAAACGCACGGCAAGATCGCGCGGCGGTTGCGGGCAATCGACCGGGACGGTGAGCAGCCATTCGCTCCCGCATGCACGCAGCGCGGCCGCGATGCCGGCAAGCGGACCGTGGAATCCGGGCAGGCCGTCGGTGACCACTGGCGCGAACTGCGCGTAACGATCGGCATTGCGGTTGGCGCAGATCACGATGGCGCCCGCCTGTCCGCGCAGCGCGGCAGTCACGTGTGCGACCAGCGGCCGGCCCGCCAGCGCCAGCAAGCCCTTGTCCAGCCCGCCGACGCGCCGGCCTTCCCCGCCGGCGAGGATCGCGGCAGTGATGTCGGCAGGATCGAACGCGGCCACGGCTCAGCGTTTCTTCGCGTTGCGCACCAGGCGACGGCGCTTCTTCGCCTGGCGCTCGGTCAGTTCGTTCTTGCGCCCGGCGAAAGGATTTTCGCTCTCGCGGAACTCGATGCGCACCGGTGTGCCCTCGAGGCGGAAACGCTTGCGGAAGAAGTTTTCCAGATAGCGCCGATAGGCCTCGGCAACATGCCGCGTGCGGCTGCCGTGGATGACGATGGCCGGCGGCCGGGTACCGCCCGGATGGGCGAAGCGCAGCTTCGGCGCGTGGCCGCGCACGAGCGGCGGCTGGTAGCTGGCGTAGGCCTTTTCCAGCGCACGCGTGAGTTCGGCGGATCCGAATTCGCGCGTTGCCGAGGCATGCGCACGGTCGATGGCCTTCATCAGTTCGGCGATACCACTGCCGTGCAGCGCGGAAATCGTCACCACGCGCGCGAAGCCGACGAAATCGAGCTTGCGCGACAGCGAAGCGCGGCACTGTTCGCGTTCGTAGGTGGACAAGCCATCCCATTTGTTGACAGCGATCACCAGGGCACGACCCTCTTCGAGTACGTGCCCGATCAGGGTGGCATCCTGCTCGGACACCCCTTCGTGCGCATCCAGCAGCACGACCGCGACATCCGCGGCGGCAATGGATTGCAGGGTCTTGATGACGCTGAATTTCTCTACTGCTTCCTCGACCCGCGCGCGGCGGCGAACGCCGGCGGTATCGATCAGGGTGTATTTCTTGCCGTCGCGTTCCAGCGCCACGCGGATGGCGTCGCGCGTGGTGCCGGCGACGTCGGAGACCACGACGCGTTCCTCGCCGAGCAGGCGGTTGACGAGCGTGGACTTGCCGACATTGGGCCGGCCGACGATGGCCACGCGCACGCCTTCGTCCACGCCTGCATCCGACGTGGCGTCGGGATCGGTGTGCGGCAAGCCGGCTAGAACGGCGTCAACCAGCGCCGGCACGCCGCGCCCGTGCGCAGAGGCGAGCGCGAGCGGAGCGGAAAGGCCCAACGCGGAAAAATCCGCAAGCGCGGCATTTTCGTCGAGGCCGTCGGTCTTGTTGACCGCAAGCAGCACCGGCTTGCCGCTGCGGCGCAAGGTGTCGAGGATGTTGCGGTCGGC
>DATIVQ010000381.1:0-3666 GCA_035465735.1 Rudaea sp. | reverse complement strand
TGACCGGCGGCAACGTGCACGTTCGCGAACAGGCTCGCGCGAGCAAGCGCGACGAGGCGCTCGCTGCTGACCACGATGTCGCCTGCCGCCAGCCGCGCGAACAGGTGCAGCGGCAACGCGGCGCGCAGATTCGCAAGCGCCTCGGCGCTTGAGACGAGCAGCAACAGGGGCATGGCCGCGCATTCCAGCGCCGCCAGCTGGCGCGCGGAATACCGCGGCGCAACGCGGCGATAGGCGTCGATGCGCGTCAGCCGCGCACGCCGAGCGCGCAGCGTCTGCGCCAGCAGTTCGCGGCCACCGGGGGCGCCGATCAAAACGACGCGCCGGCCGCGCAAGGATTGCAGTTCCGGCAGCGTCTACAGCCCTTCGCTGTCCTGTCGCCCGCGCGGCCATGCGACACGGCGGATGCCGCGACGCGTCAAGGCGCGTGCGGTCGCGGCACCGACGGCGCACACGCGAGTGGCTCGCGAAAAGCGCAGCTTCGGCCTTGCATCGAACGCGAACTTCACCGCCGCGGGACTGACGAAAATCGCGATGTCCGCATCGCGTGCCGCCGCCAGCGCGGCGCAGACCGCCGCGCGATCCGGCGCCGCGCGCAACACGCTGCCGGGCAGGCCGATGGGTACGCCGCCGAGCGCGCGAATGCGCCGCCGCAATGCCGCCGCGGAAGCGGCCGGCCGGGTCACGATCACGCTCGCGCCGGCAAGCGCGCCGCCGCCGGATTCAATAAGTCGCGATTCGATGAGTCGCGCCACGGGCATGGCCGCATGCTAACGGACTTGAATGCACGGCGCGACCTGCGCACACTGCGCGGCCATGTCCGACGCCATCCGATCCCTCGAAACCATGGTGCTTGCGGAAATCCCGCTGGCGCGCGCCATGCAATTGCGCCTGCGCGACTACGACGGCGCTCGCTTGACTATCTCCGCGCCGCTAGCACCAAACATCAACGACAAAGGCTGTGCCTTCGGCGGCAGCCTGGTGAGCCTGCTCACGCTTGCCGGCTGGGGCCTGATCGTGCTCAAGCTGCGCGCGCTCGGCAAGGAGTGCGATGTCTACGTGCAGGACAGCGCGGTGCGCTATCTCGCGCCGGTGTGGGAAGACTTCACCGCGCAGGCGCGGCTTGCTGCGGACGAATCTTGGGACGCCTTTGCTTCCACGCTTGCCGAACGCGGCCGCGCGCGCCTGGCCGTGGATTGCCGCGTAGCGCTTGCCGACGGCACGGATGCCTGCACCCTGCAGGCGCGTTTCGTCGCCATCGCCAAGCGCTGAAGCGCGTCGCGATTTGCGGCACAATGCCGCGGTCGCCGCCGGAGTAACGACCATGCGCACCATCCTGCTCGTCTGCGGATTCGTCCTGCTCGCCGGCTGCGCGGCGATGACCGCGCAATCGGAAAGCCGCGCGCTGGAGTTGACCCTGAACGCCTACGCGAACGCGATCCGCTGGGGCGACATCAGCCAGGCGATTCCGTTCGTCGACCCGGAAACCCTGAAGAAGCATCCGCTGACCCCGCTCGACATCGACCGCTACAAGCAGGTGCATTTCGCGTCGTACTCCGAGCAGCCGGTCGTGCCGGTCAGCGCGCACGAGGTGCGCCAAGTGGTGAAGATCAGCCTGATCAACGTCAATACCCAGGTCGAGCGCAGCATCATCGACAACCAGCTGTGGCGCTACGACGAGGCGAAGAAACACTGGCTGCTGGTATCGGGACTGCCCGACATTACCGAGCATTCGGAGCCCTGACGCTGGCATGGACCGGCGCACTGCCGCATAATCCGCGGCCTTTCCCCGTTCGCGCCACGCCATGTCGCTGTTTCTGCAACGCCTGCCGGAATTCCTGGCCCATCATGTCTTTCTCGCACTGGCCTTCGCCGGCTTGGTCGCGGCGATCCTCGGCAACGAAATCGCCCGCCGCTTTCGCGGTTTCAAGGAGCTCACGCCCGGCGCGTTGACCTTGCTCATCAACCGCGAGAACCCGCTGCTGGTGGATGTGTCGAGCCTGGCCGATTTCGAAAAAGGCCACATCGCCGGCGCGCGCCATGTGGCGATGAGCCAGTTCGATCCGGAAAACAAGGAACTGGCCAAGGTCAAGGATCTGCCCGTGGCGCTGGTGTGCAAGAGCGGCGTAACCGCGGCGCAGGCCGCCGCACGCCTGGTCAAGGCCGGATTCGGCAAGGTCTACGTGCTCGGCGGCGGCATGGCGGCGTGGCGCGAAGCGGCATTGCCAACCGCCCGCGGCAACAAATGAAAATCAGCTTCCGTAAAAACTCGCGCTAACCGGCTTGGCGTGGGATAATCCGCGCCCTTTTCCATTCGCAAAGCATTCGGAGTTTCCCATGGCCGACGAAAACACCCAAGCCGCCACTGCCGCCGGCGCGCAGTTGTCGCTGCAGAAGGTCTACATCAAGGACGCCTCGTTCGAGGTGCCCGGCGCCCCGCACATTTTCCAGGAACAGGGCCAGCCGCAGGTGCAGCTCAACCTGCAGCAGCAGGTCGGCACGCTCGGCGAGAATGTCTACGAAGTCGTGCTCACCGTCACCGTGACCTGCAAGCTCGCCGACAAGACCGCGTACCTGGCCGAGGTGCAGCAGGCCGGCGTGTTCGGCGTGGCCGGATTCGAGCCGTCGAACCGCGACATGGTGCTGGCCACGTTCTGCCCGAACGTGCTGTTCCCCTACGCGCGCACGGCCGTGTCGAACCTGATCCAGGACGGCGGTTTCCCGCCCTTCCTGCTGCAGCCGATCAATTTCGAGGCGCTCTACGATGAGCAGATGCGCCGCCACGCGGAAGGCGCGCAGCCGAACGCGTAATTTCTGCATTCATCCATGATTGCGAGAATCAAGAAGCAGCCGTCCACGGCTGCACTTCAGACAGATTCCTGCGATCAGCCATGATGGCGAAAATCACTGAAGCGGGCATGCGTGCCCGCACTTTCCGAAACTGATGGAAACCAAGGCTTCCGTCGCCGTGCTCGGTGCGGGTTCGTGGGGCACGGCGTTAGCCGCCGTGCTCGCGCACAACGGCGTGGCGACGACACTGTGGGGCCGCGATGCGCAAGCGATCGCGCAAATGGCCGCGACGCGACGCAATGCGCGCTACCTGCCCGACCTGGAGCTGCCTTCCGCGCTCGCGCTGAGCGCCGACCTGGCAGCCACGGTGCGCACCGCGCAAGTCGTGCTGATCGTGACACCGAGCCATGCTTTCGCCGGCTTGCTCGACGCGATCGCGCCGCATTTTCCTGCGGGCGCGGGACTGGCCTGGGCGACCAAGGGTTTCGATCCGCCATCGGGACGCTTCCTGCACGAAATCGTTGCCGCGCGCCTGCCCGCGGCGCCGGCCGCGATCGTGACCGGGCCCTCGTTCGCGCGCGAGGTTGCGCAGGGCCTGCCGACGGCGGTCACGGTGCATTCGGCCGACCCCGGCTTCGCGCAGCGCATCGCGGACCTGCTGCACAGCCCGCGTTTTCGCGCCTACACCGGCGCGGACATGATCGGCGCCGAACTCGGCGGCGCGATGAAAAATGTTCTGGCCGTGGCGACCGGCGTCGCCGACGGCATGAACCTGGGATTGAACGCGCGCGCCGGCCTGATCACGCGCGGCCTCAACGAAATGCTGCGCCTCGGCGCCGCGCTCGGCGCGCGCGCGGAAACCCTGATGGGCCTGGC
>DATIVQ010000380.1:0-8729 GCA_035465735.1 Rudaea sp. | reverse complement strand
TAAGCACCCAATCGGTCGTCGGCTGCTCGGTGATCGTGTACGCGCCCGGCGCCAATGCCGTGAACGCCTGCGTATTCGACGGTGTCGGGGTACCGTTGTCGACGAGCGTGAAAGTCGCGGGCGTGAGGCCGCCCGTGGTCTGGAAGGAGAAAATTTGCGCATCCTTCGGCGTCGCCGACTTCACGATCGTGATGCTGGCTTCGTGCGTATTCACGAATGTGCACGCGACGCCGTCGACGTTGCCGCCCGTTGTGCCGAGGATGATCGAGACGCCATTCAGGACCGGCACGAACGTCGTGTTGCTGCCATTCGTCGTCGTGCACTGGATCGACTGGTCCAGGATCCAGCCGGCCAGCGGCGTTTCCGTGATCGTGTATGTGCCTGCCGCCAGTCCCGTCAGCGCTTGCGCGCCTTGCGGGTTGGCCACGGTCGTGGTGATCGTGAACGTCGCCGGATTGGTCGGCGAGCCCACGACGCCACCGGAATTGGTGAAGTCGAACGCGCCGCCGGTATTCGCGGCCAGCGCACCGACCGTGCGTTTCGTGATCGTGATCGCACCGTTGTCGTTGCGCACGTTCGTGAACACGCAGCGTAGCGTTTCTCCCGGCTGCAGGTTCGGCGTCACCGTACTGGTGGCAAGATTAACCGCAGATCGATTCGCGAGATTCGGATCGGTTGCGTCCGAGCACGTGATCGCAGTCAGTACCCAGTTCGGCACGGCACCTTCGGTAACCGTATACGCGCCACCCGGCGCGACGTCGCTGAACGTCGTCGAATTCGGATTCGTGCCGTCGTCGGCCAGCGAGAAGCTGGCCGGGACAAGCCCGGTTGCCGTAAATGGGAAACTCGGCGTGTTCGGCGCCGCGATCTGCGGCACGGCCTGCTTGATAATCGTCAGCGTCGCGAGCTGCGTGTTCGTGAATGTGCAGGTCACGGTCTCGCCTGCGGCGACGTTCACGGTCGCCGTCAGGGTGCCGACATTCGTGGTCGAGTTGCCGGTCGGATCCGCGCAGGTCAGCCCGGTGAGGCTGTAATGCGCGAGCGCGGATTCGGTGATCGTGTAGGTACCGGGAGCGACCGACGCGAACGTGCTCGAGTCTTGGCCCACGCCTCCGGCGGTTGTGATGGAAAACGCCTGGGACCCGGTGAAGGCGAACGTCGCATCTGTGCCGAGCACCTGCTTTTGCACGATGATCGCGCCGCGCCGGGTATCGGTGAACGTGCAGGTGACATTTTCACCCGCTGCAAGCCCGATGCTCGCGGTCGAACCCGCCGTCGTCGTGCCGCCGCTCGGATCGATGCAGGCGAGATTGGTGAGATCCCAACCCGTCGGAACACTTTCCGACACGCTGTAGCTGCCCGGAATGAGATTGGTGAGCACGACCTGTCCGGTTCCGCCGGACGTCAAAATCTGGAACGCACCTGCTGGACCGCCGAAATCGAAGGTGCCGTCGCCGCCGACAGTGTTCTTGACGACGGTGATCGACCCGCGCTTCGTATCGGTGTATGTGCAAGAGACGTTTTCCCCCGCCGCCAGTGCGATCGTCGCAGTTGCATTGGCAAGGCTGACCGTCGTATCGCTCGTCGGATCGACGCAGGTCAGGTTGGTCAGGTCCCAGCCGGCGGGTACCGCTTCGGAAATCGAGTAGGTGCCGGCGTTGAGACCCGTGATCGTCGACTGACCGGCGCCACCGCTCGTCGTGATCGAGAACGGCGCGATGTTCGGCGAGCCGGTGAAATTGAAGGTGCCGTCGCCGCCAGTCGTCGCCTTGTTGATCGTGATCGAGGCCTGCTGCGTGTTCGTGAAGGTGCAAAATGCCTGATCGGCGGACACGCTCATGTGCGCGGTAATCGTGCCGGTCGCGTTGTTCACGTCGACGAATGGCGCGATGTCGCCGTCGATGTCCTTGCAGACGATCTGCGCGCCGGGCGTCCAGCCCGCGAGCGGCTGCTCGCTGATCACGTAGTCCTGCGCCGTCGCGCCGAGCGCGGCGGTCACTACTGTCTGTGATTGGCCGTCGGACAGCGAAAAGCTGGTCGGCGCCGCGGAAGGCCCGCTCGCTGTGTACGCAAACGATGCGGCGGCACCGGCAGGATTCGTCGCCTTGGTCACGACGATCTTGCCGAAGACCTGGACCTGGATGCGCTGCGAGATGCCCGCTTCGCACTTGGACTTGCTTTCCGGTACGAAATACGCTGCCGGCGGCGCCGCGCAGCCCGCCGTGTTCGAGTTCGTCATCCAGGTGACGACCGTCGGGATGTCCAGGTAGCCGCTCGCATCCGGCGTGCAGGTGACGGTGACCGTGCCGAGGTCGAGTGGATACGGCGGCGCTTGCGACGGCAGCACGCTATTGTCGAAATCGCCGCAGACATTGCCGTCGAGATCGGCGAACGGCGAAGGCGGCGACGTCTGGATAGGCAGGCCGAACGTCGAGCAGGCGGCGCTGCCGCCGTTCGCGGACGTCAGCAAGCCGGTCTTGCCGTCTTGGGCCATGAAGATGCCGACGTTGTAGCGCTTTTGGGCGTTCGCATGCATGTTGGCCTGCAGGTGCAAGCTGACCGAATCGCCGGCGACGCACGTCGTGATGCCGTTGAGAACGTCCAAGCTTGCGACTTCGACGTCATTCGCCGTGCAGTTGAGATCCGTGGCCAGACGGTCCGCGGGGCACATCGTCGCGGGATAAGGCGCAGCGCCCCATGCGGGCAGCCAAGCGCCCAGCAACAGCGCGGCACCGAGAATGCGCCAGCGGCGGCGCTCCCGACGATTGACGCAGTTCTCGTGGTTTGCCGCGCCGACATCCAGCGTCTGGCGCGCATGCGAATCGAAAGCCTTTCCGACGTGCATGAGATATCTCCCCGCGGCAATTAGGGGAAATCATCTGCGCGCACTGGCAGGCGGGAATTGATCCAGGTCAAATCCGCGGGAAAAACGTCCGCAACGTGCGTTCCACTGCCCGCGACGGCAGCCGCCAAAGCGCTATCATGGCGTCGATGGCCAAGGGCTTGACCGAGACCGATATCGCCAACATCTCGGTGTATCTGTCAACGCTCAAGCCCTACCGGCAAGGATCCGCGGTTGCCCCCGCATTCCGCAGTGCGGCCGTCGGCTTGCGCGAGGAGGAATTCGTGACGCACGTCGTCACTGACAATTGCATCAAGTGCAAGTACACCGATTGCGTTGAAGTGTGCCCGGTCGATTGCTTTCACGAAGGCCCCAATTTCCTCGCGATCGATCCTGAGGAATGCATCGATTGCACGCTGTGCGTGGCCGAGTGTCCGGCCGAGGCGATCTTCGCCGAGGACGATGTGCCGGCCGGTCAGGAAAACTACCTTGCGCTGAATGCGGAACTGGCGCCGTTGTGGCCGGTGATCGCCGCGCGCATAGATCCGCCCGCGGACGCGGACAGCTGGAACGGCACGCCGGACAAGTTGCCGCTATTGGAACGCTGAATTTTCCTGCGCGGCGGTTCATCCGACCGCGTGCGCCCGTCCCCGCTACCAAGGAGAAACCTTCATGGATCATCCCGTCTTTCCAAATGCCAGTCCCGAAATCGCGCGCAAACGCCGCGAGCTGGCGCCGCAGACGCTCGACGCGTTCAAGGCCTTCAGCGCACAGGTGTTCGCCGAAGGCGCACTGCCGGTCAGGACCAAGCAACTGATCGCCGTCGCCGTTGCCCACGTCACCCAATGCCCGTACTGCATCCACGGCCACACCGAGGCCGCGCTGCGGCACGGCGCCAGCGAGCAGGAAATCATGGAAGCGATCTGGGTCGCGGCGGAGATGCGCGCCGGCGGCGCCTACGCGCACTCGGCGCTGGCTATCGACACCATGCACGCGCACGCTGGCGCGCCGCGCTGAGGTTCGCGATGGAGGCTAGGCCGAAACGCTACACGTCGGTGTCGGAAAGCATCCTCGACGCCATCGGCGACACGCCCCTGCTCGAACTTGGAGACGGCATCTACGCCAAGTGCGAATTCCTCAATCCTTCCGGTTCGATCAAGGCGCGCATCGCCGCATATATCGTCGAGCGCGCCGAACAGAGCGGCCGCCTCAAGCCCGGCGACACCATTGTCGAGGCCACCAGCGGCAATACCGGCAACGCATTCGCGATGGTGGCCGCGGTCAAGGGCTACCGCATGATCGTGGTGATGCCGGAGGGACTCTCCAGCGAGCGCGTCGCGATCTCGCGCGCCTACGGCGCCGAAGTGCTGTTCTGCGGCAGCTTCCACGTCAACGCCGCTCTCGAGCGTGCGCGCGAGCTTGGCCGTCAGCCCGGATTCTTCTTTCCGGGCCAGTTCGAATCGGATTGGAATGTGGACGAAAACCGCGAAATCCTCGGCCCGGAAATCCTCGCGCAACTGCCGGCCGGGCACGTGCCGGATGCCTTCGTGCATGGCGTCGGTACCGGCGGCACCCTGATCGGTGTCGGCCAGGCGTTTCGCAGGGTCAATCCGAAGGTGCGCCTGTTCGCGATGGAGCCGTCGGAGTCGCGCACCATCCTGTGCGGCGAAGTCGCGTTGCATCAGATTGAAGGCATTTCGGATGGCTTCGTGCCCGGCATTTTTGCGCGGCACCGCGATCTCGTGAACGACACGTTGGGCGTCGCCAGCGCCGATGCGGTTGCCGAAATGCGCAGGCTCGCGCGCTCGCGCGGCCTGTTTTGCGGGCCGAGTTCCGGTGCGCATCTGCTTGCGGCGCGGCGCATTCGCGAACAGCATCCGGAACTCGCGACCGTCGTCACCATCCTCGACGACGAGGGTGAAAAATACCTGCACGATTTCTTCATGCCTGCGGCTTCCGGCGCCGACAAGCCGCTGCCGTTTCATTGACGCGGAGAATGCACATGACCCGACGAGTCAACTACCTCACGGCTTCCCCCGACGGCTTCAAGGCGATGCGACAGTTGCAGGCGCACATCGACAATTGCGGTCTCGACCACAAGTTGCTCGAGTTGGTGAAAATGCGCGCATCGCAAATCAACGGTTGTGCGTATTGCCTGGACATGCACAGCAAGGATGCGCGTGCGGCCGGCGAAACCGAGCAACGCCTGTACCTGCTCGATGCCTGGCGCGAAGCGCCGTTCTACAGCGCGCGCGAACGCGCCGCACTGGCGTGGACGGAAGCCCTGACCCGCATTTCCGGCGGCGATGTGCCCGACGCGCTGTACGACGAGGCACGCAAACAGTTCAGCGACAAGGAACTGGTGGACTTGTCGCTTGCGATCATCGCGATCAACGGCTGGAATCGCCTGGCAATTCCGTTCCGTTCCGAGCCTGGCACGTACCAGCCGCGCAAGCCGGCGTCGTGACTGGGGAGGGGCAGCACGCGCGCGTCGCGAGCGGCCGCAATCGCGTCTAGGTTGATCCAGGTCATGGGATGCGAGGAGCGTCGGCGCGTAGCATGGCAGGCGGTCCACCCTGCGGAGATTGCCATGCAAACCAGCCTCGATCCTGAGGAAAACGTCCACGTCTTCGACGCACGCGGCATCGCGCGCCGTTTTCGCCATTCGGCGATCTTCGGCGCGCTCGGCGCCTTGCGCAATGGCGAAACGATGCGCTTTGTCAACGATCACGACCCGATTCCGCTTTTGGGCCAGCTCAATCAGCGCTTCGGCGAGTGTCTCACGGTCAACTACCGCCAACGCGATCCCGGTCCGGTGGTGATCGACTTCGGCATCGTCGGACTGCCGGAAGAGTAGAGCGATGGCGCTGCCGGAGTTTTACACGCTTGCACCACGCATCGTCATGCACGATCCGCTCGCCGAATTGCTCGGCGCATCCGATGACGGGCTGATCGAATACGAATATGCGGACGCGGTACGTCTGGCCGGCCATTCCTGCCCCACGGTGGCCGGAGCTTGGCTGATGGCGCGAGCGGCATTGCGCAATTTGTATCCGGACGCTGTCGCCGAACGCGGCGGCGTCAGCGTGACGATGAGCGCAGCGGAAAACGAAGGCACCACCGGCGTCGTCGCCCAGATCTTCACGCTCGTAACCGGCGCGGCGGCGGCGAATGGCTTTCATGGCATCGGCGGGCTGCACGCACGCCAGGGCTTGCTCGCCTATGCAGGCGGCGACGCGGGCGTCGTCGCGCGTTTCCAGCGCCATGACAACGGCGCCGCGGTGGGTGTGGCGCTGGATGCGTCGCAGGTGTCGCCCGCCCCGGAAATGCACATGTTGCTGGGCCGCGCTCTGGTGGCGGACGCTACGCATGCCGAGCGCAAGGCATTCGCAAACGCCTGGCAGGATCGCGTGCGCCGCCTGTTGCTGGACCATGCCGAAGACGCACAAGTGATCCGGGTCGTGCGTTACACCTGAGTTGGCTCGTCGGCACGCGCACATCCTCGAATAATCTGGTTTCCGTGCTATCATTTCCGGCTGCTTGCGAAGCCGCGGGTTTCGTAGCGCATTGATTTTTCGGTTGGATTTGCGCATTGCCAGTCGGGAGCAGGGTGTGAACACGGCCAATTCGGTGGGTTTCGCCGGCAGCTATGCGCGCGAACGCGAGGAGCGCGGCTTGCTGGTGTTCAGCGGCAACGCGAACCGTGTGCTGGCCGCCAGTGTCTGCCACGAGCTGAACGTGCCGCTCGGCAAGGCGCTGGTCAGCCGGTTCTCCGACGGCGAGGTGCAGGTCGAGATCGAGGAGAACGTGCGCCGTCAGGAGGTGTTCGTGATCCAGCCGACCTCGGCGCCGACCGCGGACAATTTCATGGAATTGCTGGTCATCGTGGATGCGCTCAAGCGCGCCTCGGCGGCCAGCGTGACCGCGGTGATGCCGTATTTCGGCTACGCCCGCCAGGACCGGCGCACGCGTTCGGCGCGCGTGCCGATCACGGCCAAGGTGGCGGCGACGATGATCGGCGCGGTCGGCACGGATCGCGTGCTGACCGTGGATCTGCACGCCGACCAGATCCAGGGTTTTTTCGATGTACCGGTCGACAATGTATACTCGTCGCCCGTCCTGCTGGCCGATATCTGGCGCTGCCATGGCGGCAGCGACCTGATCGTGGTCAGTCCGGATGTCGGCGGCGTGGCGCGGGCGCGAGCCCTGGCCAAGCGTCTGGACGATGCGGACCTGGCGATCATCGACAAGCGCCGGCCGCGGCCGAACGAGGCCACGGTGATGAACATCATAGGCGACGTGAAGGATCGCGTCTGTGTGCTGATCGACGACATCGTCGACACCGCCGGCACCTTGTGTGCGGCGGCGGCGGCGCTGAAGAAGAACGGTGCGCGCAAGGTGGTGGCGTACTGCACGCATCCGGTGCTGTCCGGCGCGGCGATCCAGAATATTTCCGGGTCGCAGCTCGACGAACTCGTGGTCACCGACACGATTGCGCTGGCGGACGCGGCGCGCGGCTGCGCCAAGATCCGCCAGCTCAGCGTGGCGGAGCTGCTGGGCGAAACGATCCGGCGCATCGCGTTCGGCGAGTCGGTGAGTTCGTTGTATGTCGACTAAGGAATTCGTTTTCAACTCTCCTGGTCGCGGGAGAGTTTTTACCCGCCGCGAGGCGGTCAACTGCAACCCAAGGTAGATCATCATGGCAACGATTCACGAAATTCCGGCGGAAATCCGCAAGGACGAAGGCAAAGGTGCGAGCCGCCGCCTGCGTACCGCGGGCAAGGTGCCGGCAATTCTTTACGGCAGCAGCGAAGCACCGGCGAGCATCCAGCTCGAGCACAACACGGTGTTGCTGGCTTCGCAGCACGAATGGTTCTATTCGGCCATTCTCGACCTCAAGCTCGACGGCAAGACGCAGAAAGTGTTGTTGCGCGACATGCAGCGCCATCCGTTCAAGGCGCAGCTGCTGCACATCGACTTCCAGCGCGTCGACGAAAACAAGGCGATCCGCATCCGCGTGCCGCTGCACTTCCTCAATCAGGAAAAATCGCCGGCCGGCAAGATGGCAGGCGTGCTGATCTCGCATGCGATCAACGACGTGGAAATCTCGTGCCTGCCGAAGGACTTGCCGGAATTCATCAGCGTCGACCTCTCCGAACTCGCGCTCGGCGATATCGTCCACCTGTCTGCGATCAAGCTGCCGACCGGTGTGGAAATTCCCGCGCTGCGCCTGGGCAAGGAGCACGACGCGGCCGTGGTCACGGCGCAGGAGATCAAGCAGGAAGTCGAAGCGGCTCCGGTCGCCGAGGCCGAGGCGGCAGCGGGCGCCACCGGCGCGGCACCGGCGGCTGGCGCTGCGGCACCCGCGGCTGGCGCTGCGGCTCCGGCGGCAGCCAAGAAAGACGAGAAGAAGTAAGGCCGTATTTTCGGAAATACCCTGTTGCGGGAAGCGCAACGATCACTCCCCCCTCTCCCGCTGGCGGGAGGGGGAACGGAGTGAGGGTGGTTCGAAATGGCAGGACTTCGTTTACTCGTCGGCCTCGGCAATCCCGGGGCCGAGCATCTGCGAACCCGGCACAATGCCGGGTTCTGGTTCGTGGATGCGCTCGCGCGGCGTGAAGGCGCGCGCTTCGGTTTGGAATCGAAATTACACGGCGAGACGGCGAAGATCGTCCTCGACGGCAATCCGCTGCTGCTGCTCAAGCCGACCACGTTCATGAACAAAAGCGGCATCGCGGTGGCGACGGCATTGCGTTATTGGAAGATCGCGCCGGAGGAGATGCTCGTCGCGCACGACGACCTTGACCTGCCGCCCGGCGCGGCGCGGCTGAAGTTCGACGGCGGGCACGGCGGGCAGAACGGTTTGCGCGACATCTTCGCGCATCTG
>DATIVQ010000379.1:0-2426 GCA_035465735.1 Rudaea sp. | reverse complement strand
GCTGCCCTTGCGGAAAAACACCACCGCCTTGCCGAGCAGGCTGCGGCCATCGACCGCGGCGAGCACGAGCGCGCCGGGGTTGCCCAGGTGATGCCGATACTGGCGCGGCGAGAGATGGTCGGTGGTGAAGGCACGACGTTCCAGCGCGATGAGCTCTGGCAGGTCGGCGGGCACGGCGCGGCGGATGCGATAGTCGGTTGGCATGGCGCCGCAGCCTAGGCCAGCGCGCGGCGTGACGCAATGCTGAACGCCTTGCCGGAGCCGCTTGCGCGGCCTTGCGGCTGTGGCACACTAGCGCCCCCGAGCCTTGCGCCGATGCCCATGTCCGAACCGCCGAGTAGGTCCACAAGTATACTTTTCCGTGGTGACCGCGCATGAGCAGATTGGTCATCGTTGTGGAAAAGGCGACGGACTGGGGTTCGTACTATCCGTCGGACAATGTCGTCTCCGCGCAGGATTACCTCAAGGAAGCGATCGCGACCGACGACGAGCGCGTGCAGGTAATCAACCTGTGCCGCAGCTACAAATACCTCGGCATCGGCTACTACGTCTCGCTGCTGGCCGAAGCGCGTGGACACAAGGTGATTCCGTCGGTTCGCACGATCAACGACCTGCGCAAGCGTGCACTGTACGGCCTCGACATCGAGGATCTCAACCAGAAGCTGACCAACTTCCTGCCTGCCGGCGGGCGCGACACCACCGATCTGGGCGTGCTCGTGTATTTCGGCGAAACCAGCTACGCGGCGCTGGCGGACCTGGCGCGGCAGGTGTTCGAGACGTTTCCGTGCCCGATCCTGCGCCTGGAATTCGAGCGCGAGAAGGTCTGGCAGATCAGCGCGATCAAGCCGGCCAGCCTGCACACGTTGGCCGATCCGCAGGAGGATTCCTTCGCGGCGGCGCTGGACAAGTTCTCGAAGAAGCTGTGGCGCAAGCCGCGTGCGCGCCGCCAGTACCGCTACGACATCGCCATGCTCGCCGATCCGAACGAGCAGATGCCGCCGTCGAACAAACGCGCGTTGAAGAATTTCATCGAGGCCGGTCGCGAATTGGCGATCGAAGTGGAAATGATCGGCAAAAACGACTACTCGAGCCTCGCCGAATACGACGGCCTGTTCATCCGTGAAACGACGGCGCTGGACAGCCATACCTACCGCTTTGCCAACAAGGCCGAGAAGGAAGGCATGGTGGTGATCGACGATCCGGGCTCGATCCTCAAGTGCACGAACAAAATCTACCTGCACGACCTGCTCAAGTCGCGCAAGCTGCCAACGCCGAGAACCGAAATCCTCTACCGCGACGACGGCAAGCGCCTGGAGGAATTGCCCGATCTGCTCGGCTTCCCCATCGTGCTGAAAATTCCGGATGGCTCATTCTCGCGCGGCATCGTGAAAGTCGAAACGCCCGATCAGTTGAAAGCCGCCGTCGACGATCTTTTCCAGCACACCGCACTCGTGCTGGCGCAGGAATTTCTGTTCACCGAGTTCGACTGGCGCGTCGGCGTGCTCGACGGCGAGGCGCTGTATGCCTGCCAGTACTTCATGTCGCGCGGCCACTGGCAGATCTACAACCACGGTGCGAACGCGACGCAGAAATCCGGCGGCTTCAAGACCTTGCCGGTGCGCAGCGCGCCGGCGGATATCGTCAAGTTGGCGCTGAAAGCCACCGCGCCGATCGGCGATGGCCTCTATGGCGTGGACTTGAAACAGATCGGCAACCGCAGCGTGGTGATCGAAGTCAATGACAATCCATCCATCGACGCCGGCGTGGAGGACGCCTACCTCGGCGACGACCTGTACCGGCGCATCATGTCCGAATTTCTGCGGCGCATGGAGAAAAAGCGTCTGGGCATCAAGGACTGATCGCGGCGCAGCCGTCGCGCACAGGATTTGACCCGATGGTACCCGCGCTTTTCGAAAAGTGCGTGCACGGACGCACGCTCTCTGATTCTCGCGATCACGGAAGATCGCAAAAATACGACCGCCGCCGCCAGCAACCGCCGCCGATGCAGCAGTCCCAGATCAATCAGCGGCGCGGCGATCAGCCAGAACGGCAGCCAGCCGAGCAGCGCATCGTGCACGCGCAGCGGCGGGTAGACCAGCCATGCCAGGGTACCGGCCGCCAACCACACCCACAGTACATTTTCGAGAGCGTCTTCACCTCTGGCCGGATTCAATAACGTCGACATGCCTTGACTCCTTCTGCGTCTGCGATGAACGCATCCTCGCAAGGCGCGATCTCACGCATTGAGATCGCGGGTTGAAATCGCGGGCTCGTCTATACTGGGCGTGACGCCAACGGATACCCTCGTGGAAACTCCGCACTTCCTGCAATACGCCGTGATGTTCCTCGCCGCCGCGGTGCTCGCGGTGTCGGTTTCGCGGCGCGCGGGATTGGGTGCGGTGCTCGGCTATCTGGCCGCCGGCGCC
>DATIVQ010000378.1:0-1561 GCA_035465735.1 Rudaea sp. | reverse complement strand
GCGGCCCTCGCGCCAGAACAGCGGTTTTTCGCGGAACACGGCCACGCCGATCACACCGACGTTGTCCGGGCGTCCGGTGCGCGCGGCGTAGCTGTTGCCGAGGTTGGTGAAATTGAACTGCGCGACTTCGCTCAGCGATTTACGCCAGCCGTCGACCTCGGTGCTGGCGTAGCCGTCGAGCACATAGCCGGATTGGTCGGTACTGGCTGTTTCGCCGCTGATTGCGTTGACCCCGTCCACCGACAGGATGGCGAGGACGCGTGCGCCGCTGTGGTTGGTCAGGCGCACGCCGTAGCGGTGGCCGGGCACGCCGGCGATATAGAGTTTTCCGGCGTGCGAATAAGCGGGCAGGGTGGTGCCGGAATCGCGGTCGACGATGGTGACATCGACCAGGGAGCCAGCCCGCGCGGCGGCGGAAACGGACAGGGCGGCGACAACGGCAAGCGACAGCAGGGTTTTCATGACCAACTCCATCGTGGTGGCGGGAACGATGGGGTATGCAACGGAGCGGGGTCGGCGTCAGGGTTAAGCTTGAGAGGAGCCAAGGTTAGGCATAATATATGCGCATGCCTGTTGCGCATGCGAGGTGCGACATGAAGCGCTCGGTTGCAATTAAGAAACCCACCAACGTCAGTATCAACAGTGAGCTTCTGGCGGATGCGCGGGAGTTCGGCCTCAATTTGTCGGCGGAACTCGAACAGCGGTTGACGGAGGTCGTCCGCCAGCGCCGCGCCGAGCAATGGCTGCGGGACAATCGCGAAGCGATCGAAGCCTACAATCGACATATCAAGGAGCACGGTTTGTGGAACGAGGAGTTCCGCACGTGGTGATCCGGCGATTCGACGTATTTCGCAACGAAAGTCCACATACCGCGCGACGCTTTCCGTTCTTTCTTGTCGTCCAATCGGACTTGCTGGGAAGCTTGGTCACGTGCGTGGTGGTGCCGCTTGGCAAACCGGCAATCGTGAAGAACAAGCCCGCGCAAACGCTTATTCCGATGCTCGACGTCGGTGCGGACAAGTTCGTGATGTACACACCAGAAGTGGGCGCCGTGCCGTCAGCCGTCTTGCGCAAGCGTGAAACCAACATTGAAGCCCAGCGCAGCATCATCGTGCGCGCCCTGGATTTTTTGTTCGAAGGAATCTGACGTGCCGAAAGTATTGTCCAAGACGCGCATCCTCACCGGCATCACGACGAGCGGCACGCCGCACCTGGGCAATTACGTCGGCGCGATCCGCCCGGCGATCGCGGCGAGCCGCCAGGCGGGTGCCGAGTCGTTCTATTTCCTTGCCGACTACCACGCGTTGATCAAGTGCGACGATCCGGCGCGCATTCGCCAATCCACGCTGGAAATCGCCGCGAGCTGGCTGGCCTGTGGCCTCGATCCGGAAAAAGTATATTTTTACCGGCAGTCCGACATCCCGGAAATCCCGGAACTGACCTGGCTGTTGACCTGCGTGACGGCGAAGGGCCTGCTCAACCGCGCGCACGCCTACAAGGCGGCGACCGATGCCAATCGCGACAAGGGCGAGGACGCCGACGCCGGCGTCACCGCGGGCCT
>DATIVQ010000377.1:0-1796 GCA_035465735.1 Rudaea sp. | reverse complement strand
GGCGATGCCGCGCTGGCGAAACAGCTGGGCGAGCTGGCCGGCAAGGCCGACAAGATCCGCAAGGAAGTCGTGGCCACCACCGAGGGCGGCGCGATCACCGGCGAGGAGCGCCTGCGCGAGCACGCTGACACGCTGTACGGCGCGATCATGTCCTACGACGGCAAGCCGGCCGACTACCAGCTCGCTCGCATCGACAGCCTGACCCATGAACTGGACGATGTCGCCAAGCAATTCGCGCAGTTCCAGAGCAGCGACCTGGCCAAGGCGAATTCGGCACTCGGCAAGGCCAAGCTTAAGTCGATCAGCGTGCCGCCCGCCGCCCCGGCGGACAAATCCGGCGGCAGCGCCGAAGCGGCGAAGGCGTACTTCAGCCGTTTCGAGCGCGATTGAGACAAGCAGGCACGATGCGCGGACGCGCGCATCGTGCCAGGTGATCAATCGCCGCTGCGCAGTCCCAGCCGCCGTTCGATGAGGCGGTCGACACTCGCCTTGCCTGGTCCGGCAACGAACAGCCAGAAGAAGATCAGGATGTAGAGGAATTCGTCCAGTTCGACGAAATCGTCGAGGCCGGATACGTTCTTGATCACCACGAACGCGATCGCCACGACCATGTTGAACGCCATCACCAGCGAGGTGAAGCGCGTGAGCAGGCCGAGCATCAGCAGGGCGCCGCCGACGAGTTCGGTTCCCGCCGACAACGGTGCGCTCCACATCGGCAGCGGCAGGCCCCAGTCGACGAAGCGCGCGATCGCGCCGTCGAGGTTGTGCAGCTTGCCCCAGCCGGTTTCCAGCCAGAAATAGCCGAAAAACACGCGCAGGACGAGCGGACCCAGCCAGCGCAGGCGCGCGCAGGCGTCGATGATTCGTTGTTGGCATTGCAGCAATCGGACGAGCATTGAATTCCCCTTGAGGCTGGTTCGTGGTTTGCGGGACGACAGGTCCCGTCGGGCTCACTTGACCTGCCGCGTGATGAAAATCTTTCGCGCCGCAACATGGATTTCCACGCCGCATTAACAGTGTCGGGGTAGGATGCGCACGGGGTGAAAGATGCCGCCGCCTTTGCGGGTCTTGTTGGCGTCCGCGGGATGGGGGCAGGCAAGACGACCCGCAACGCGCGACATCCACTCCACGACAACTCCATTCAGAGGACTTCCCATGAAAGCTTCCGCCATCAAGAGTCTCGCGCTCGCCACTGCCGTTGCCAGCCTGTTCGCGGTCACCACCGCCAGCGCGGCGAATGCTTCGGCCGGCGATCACGCACAAGTGAAGTGTATGCACTCGACCTCGTGCAAGGGCACGGGCGCGTGCAAGACCAAGGCCAATGCCTGCAAGGGTCAGAACGCGTGCAAGGGTGCCGGCTTCACCATGCAGAAAGATGCGGCCGCTTGCAAAGCCGCTCAGGAAGCGGCCAAGGCCAAGTAAACAATCGTTGCATGATATGCAGCGGCCGGCCGATGCGCGCCGGCCGCTGACATTTTTCCGATGACGAAAATTTCCGATCCGCGTTATCCCGCCTTGGGCTATGGCCTGGGCTTGCGCGCGGATCACTACGATGCCTTGCTCGACGCGCACGACGTCGACTGGCTGGAAGCGATTTCCGAAAACTACCTCGTGCCCGGCGGCAAGCCGCTGGATTGGCTGCGCCGCATGCGCGAGCGCTATCCGGTCGTGCTGCACGGCGTGTCGCTGTCGATCGGCAGCCAGGATGCTCTGGATCGCGACTATCTGTCGGCGCTGAAGAATCTCGCCGATGCGATCGAGCCGGCGTGGATGTCCGATCACCTGTGCTGGACCGG